>NZ_BRCY01000009.1:0-113645 GCF_023708045.1 Halomonas sp. NCCP-2165 | reverse complement strand
TTGGAGCCGATCGGCAACATGCCACCGGCCGAGCGAGAAGCGCTGTATTATGAGCAACAGGGTCAGGCCAAGAAGGCGGCCTGACTCAAACCAACGGGTCTCCGAGAAAGCCGGGACGGCTCACTGTTATATTTCCGGAGCACGGAGCATTCGGTTTGAGTAAAGAAAAATATCAGATTCCGAGAAAGTCAGACTTTATTTGCCTGACTATTCTTTTGCACGATTTGAAGTGTTTTGATGAGGAGTTGTCAGAGGGGGTTGAAGATATTGATACTCTTACCCACAAGATGAGAAGTACAAGGAATGTGTTTGTATCCTTGCACAATCTTAAAGACTCAATGAATAGAATAAGGGTTGATGGTGAAGCTCAGTTTGTCTCGGATACTAGATCACTAAGACGAGATCTGGATTTTATTGTGCACATCCGAAATAAGGGGGTTGGTCATCTTGATAGGGCGCTCCTGGAAAGAGCTGCACAGTGGACTCCAGAGATCTTTCACGTAAATTCACATGGAAAAAATGACTACCTAAATTTTCTATCCTATAAGGCTGTGCTTGAGTCTACGATCAACTCTTACTTAAATGAGGATGGAGAGCAAAAAGTATTTAAAACAGAGATAGACTTTCTCTATCCGCCAAATGCAGAGCAATTTTTCGAGTTTCTTTCAGATATCGTTAAAAGGTCAATAACTTGGCTGGAAAGCTCGCGCGAGATTATCAGGTCAGAGCTTGAATTTCACTCTGACGATAAAGTCAAGGAAATGGGTGCCATTGCAGGACAGACTAACTTTAATCTTAAAGATGAGTCTGATTTCACATTCAGTGAAGAGGAAATGAGAAAAAGAATTGCTTCGGCAATAGAGAAAATGCGGGAAATTGGAATAGAAGAAAAGGTTGTTCAGTTCCTAGAAAATAAAGTGTTAAAATAATATAGCACATCAAAGCACGCGGACCTGGAAAAGCTGTCCCCTTTTTTGTTCCAAAAAAACCGCCAAATTTACCAGGCCGTTGTTTGATGCGTTAGGCAATGTGAGCATATATAAAAGAACTAATATCACTGCATAAGCACTGGCTAAATGCCGATGCAGTAAAGGAAGTTGTTACCACTAAGATCAGAGGGGAGCATGGCCTTCCCGAAGATCTAGCAGCATTTGCTGAGATCCATTCTTCATTTGCAAGGTTGTCTGTTTTATACGAGTTAATATTCGTGGTAGTAGAGGGTTGCAGAGAGCTTAAGTGTGTTAATCAAAAAGTGGATGAGCTTCTTTCTCAAGAGAATTTTGTTGACGCTCTTCGACTATTTAGAAATGCGACCTTTCATTATCAAAAATTCCCTATCCCTGAAAAAGCAATGAAGTTCCTTGAGCTTCCAGAAAGTGAGCATTGGGTCAGAGAGTTGCATAAGGCTTTCAAGATGTTCTTTGAAGCCGAACTGCCAATTAAAGAAGCACTGGACAAACTAAATGCCTGACAAAGTGGTCAAGTTAACTCCGGCCGAATAAAAGCGCGGCTGCGCGGGACACTACGCGTTGCTCCAACTGCCCTTACCACTGCGTTATATTCGAGAGAAATATGAAAGCTCTGTCTATCGAAGAAATAGAGTCAGCTCGTGAAAAACTTTTACGCAACGCCGAGAGCCTATTCGCGGAATCTCAGATGCTATATAAACATGGTTTCTTCCCCCGAGCCTACTGTTTGGCGCATTTGTGTTGTGAGGAACTAGCAAAAATACCAATGCTGGTTGGCGTGGGCTTGGATCTTGTTAATGGAGAAGAAATTGACTGGAAAAAGCTGCATCGACGCCTGACGAGGCACCAGGATAAAATCAATGCAATGCACGATCATGATTATTTCCAAAGCGAAATCAGAGCTGATGACTCTGATGTGAGGGAGCATGAGGCTGCACTAAAGACTACTCCTCACCTCAACGATATGAAAAATAACAGTCTTTACGCTGGTCTGGTTGATAGTGTCTTCAGAGAACCTAGCGAGGTCGTTACTCAAAACGACGCAATAGATCTTATGAACATCGCAAATAAGCGATTGAAATATATGCAGACTGTTGAACGATCTTCTATGGGGAAAATCTCAACCTCGGAGATAGGTGCCAAGATGAGGCGGTTTGCGAAAGAATATAACAAGTCACGGAAGGCGGACGCGTGAGGCGCGCCGCTTCGTTCAGCGTTAGATTGCGCGTATGCCCGATCACCTCAGCCATTTACGCCATTCCTTTCTCGCCTTGGATTGGCGATAGGTTGGCTCCTCTTGGGCGGCCCGCTCACCTTGGGACAGGCCTTCTCCCTATGCCCGAACCCTGCGGCGTGGCGCATGATTGCTGATTTGATTCTTATCGGGGTCTCCGCCGGGGGAGTGGCAAGTGGTACCGTAGTGCCCTTTCAGGGGCAAGGGCATTTACCCGAAGTGGGGGCGGCAATTCGCATGGCGACACTGATGATCCAGGGCACCACCTCGGGTGCGGGCAGAGCAAGGTGATGGCGGGGCTGTGCCGGGCGCTGGCCCGGCACGGGTGTCAGGTGACACGTCCCTGTACCGCGATTAACTCGGCATAAAGGTCGCCGGTTAATCGGCGTATGTTAGTAGTTGTACTCGGTAAAGATCAGTCGTCCGGGGTTTCGTTGCGAGCCATCGTAGGACCCGATCCAGATGTCGTAGAGACCCGACTGAGGGTTCTTGAAGGTGATCGCGGGGTCCGTGCCGCGATAGTCATCGTTGTAGTACCAGGTGCCGTCGGGTGCGTTTACCAGCAAGATGGCGTCGGCGGAGGCGTCGACCGCGATGGTCAACTGCGTTGACTGGCCGTTCCAGTAGAGGTCGAAATCGGGCCGCGTGGTCACATACCCGGCCCAGCCTGCCGCACCGCAGCTGATCAGGCTGTTGGTGCCGCCCGCGGTAATGTTGCGGACATAGGGGTCGGGCTGGAACCCGGCGTTGAGTTGAATGGTGCCGAAATGGGGTTGGCCCTGCCAATCGGGGCAGGCCTGCGCGGGAGCAGCGGAAACCAGGGCAATAACCGTTGCTAGACTCGCAAATCCTTTTCTGAGCATCTTGGTTCTCCTCCAGAATTACTCCATGATCCGCGTCACTTTGCGCATGGAGATTGACATTACATAGCGGCCGGCGACAGCCAGCCTCAAGGCCCGATCAGCGGGGAAGGACCAGGTAACGACCTTGTCATGCCTCCCTCCGTGAGGTGTTCCCACCCAGAACTCACTCAGTGGGGCAGCGCCACATCCAAGGATATAGAGTCGGTACATAAGGTAACAATAAGGGGTGAGTATAATTCGGATCTGAATTTCTGCTAGCCTCGATCGCCTTAAATCTATTCCTCATGGGCCCGGGGTCATGTGAATGCATCGGGGGAGTGGATGCGAGGGCATGTTTCCTGCGTTGCGGGCACCAGGGCGGGTAGGTAGAGTCTCGCCATTCCAAGAGGTAAACCGGGCGAGACGAGGCTTTTCGATGGCGACACTGATGATCCAGGGCACCACCTCGGATGCGGGCAAGAGCACGGTGGTGGCGGGGCTGTGCCGGGCGCTGGCCCGGCGCGGGGTGTCGGTGGCGCCCTTCAAGCCGCAGAACATGGCGCTCAATAGCGCGGTGACCGTGGATGGCGGCGAGATCGGCCGCTCCACGGCGCTGCAGGCGCTGGCGGCGGGCGTCGCGCCCCATAGCGATATGAACCCGGTGCTGCTCAAGCCGGAGAGCGACCGGGGCGCCCAGGTGATCCTGCGCGGCCGGGTGCATGGCCATATGGATGCCCTGGACTATCACGCCTACAAGCGCGAGGCGAAGGGCTCGATGCTGGCGGCCTGGGAGGCGTTGTCGAGTCGTTATGATGTGATCATCGCCGAGGGAGCGGGCAGCCCGGCGGAGATCAACCTGCGCGCCAACGATATCGCCAATATGGGCTTCGCCGAGGCGGTGGACTGCCCGGTGCTGCTGGTGGGGGATATCGACCGGGGCGGGGTCTTCGCTCAACTGGTGGGGACCCTGGCGCTACTCAGCGAGAGCGAGCGCTCACGCACCCGGGGCTTTATCATCAATCGCTTCCGCGGCGATATCGCGCTGCTCGAGCCGGGGCTCGACTGGCTGGAACACCATACCGGCAAGCCGGTGCTGGGGACCCTGCCTTACCTGCAGGGCCTGCTGCTGGACGCCGAGGACAGCCTGGGCCTGTCGGGCCGCCAGGCCGGCGAGCCGGCGCTGCGCGTGGTGGTGCCGGCGCTGCCGCGGATCAGCAACCATAACGACTTCGATCCCCTGCGGTTGCATCCGCGGGTGGAGCTCACCTTCGTGGGGCCGGATCAGGCGATTCCGCCCGCCGACCTGATCATCCTGCCCGGCAGCAAGAGCACTCGCTCGGACCTCGCCTGGCTGCGCGCCCAGGGCTGGGAGGACGCCATCCGCCGTCATCTGCGCTATGGCGGCAAGCTGCTGGGGATCTGCGGCGGCTTCCAGATGCTGGGGCGGGTCATCGAGGATCCCGAGGGCCGCGACGGCCCCCCCGGCAGCAGCGAGGGGCTGGGGCTGCTCGATTTCACGACCCGCATGGGCGCGGCCAAGCAACTGCGCAACGTCGGTGGGCGCTTGCTTGCCTCGGGGGCGGCGCTGGCCGGCTATGAGATCCACCATGGGATCAGCGAGGGGCCGGCGCTGGCCCGGCCGCTCTGTGAGCTCGAGGGGCACCCCGATGGGGCGATCGGCGAGGATGGCCAGGTGCTGGGCACCTACCTGCATGGCCTCTTCGATCAGGCCGAGGCCTGCGCGGCCCTGCTGACGCTCTGCGGGCTGGAGGGCGATACGCGGAGCGATACCCCGGACTATGCCGCCCATCGTCAGCGCGACCTGGACCGGCTGGCGGATAGCCTGGAGGAGCACTTGGATATGGTGGCCATCGAGGCGCTGGTATCCCGTTAGTCGGGCTGACCGAACCATTATTTGCACTGCCGAACGCACAAGGCCCGCCAATTGGCGGGCCTTGTGCGTAGTAAGGGCTTACTGGAGCACTCGCCTGGAGCGAGAGGAAGAGCCCGGCCAGGGCGGCGTTTACCAGATAAGCCAGGTTGGCCAGGGTGCCTGGCCCAGCCGTATCAAGGGCGGGGCCAGGACTGAACTAGAGCGAGAGAAAGAGCCCGGCCAGGGCGGCACTCATCAAATTGGCCAGGGTGCCGGCGGCCACCGCCTTGAGGCCCAGGCGGGCGATATCGCTGCGCCGGTTGGGGGCCATCAGGCCCAGGCCCCCCATCAGGATGGCGATGGAGCCCAGGTTGGCGAAGCCGCACAGGGCGAAGACCACGATCGCCTCGCTATGCGGGCTCAGCTCGCCCTCATGGGTGGCCAGGTCGGCGAAGGCGACGAACTCGTTGAGGATGATCTTCTCGCCGATAAAGCTGCCGGCCAGCACTGACTCCTCCCAGGGGATGCCGATCAAGAAGGCGATGGGCGCGAACAGCCAGCCGAGGATCAACTCCAGGGTCAGGTCGCCGTAGCCGACCAGGCCGCCCACCCAGCCCAGCAGGTTGTTGGCCAGGGCGATCAGGGCGATAAAGGCCAGCAGCATGCCGCCCACGTTGATGGCCAGCTGCACCCCGGAGGCGGCGCCATTGGCGGCGGCCTCGATCACGTTGGCGGGCTTTTCCTCCTTGGGTGTCTCCAGCACCTCGTCGATGCCCTGGGTCTGGGTGCGGGTCTCCGGCACCAGCATCTTGGCCATCAGCAGGCCCCCGGGGGCGGCCATAAAGGAGGCCGCCAGCAGGTACTCCAGGGGAATGCCCATGGCGGCATAGCCACCCAGCACGCTGCCGGCCACCGAGGCCAGGCCCCCCACCATCACCGCGAACAGCTCCGAGCGGGTCATGCCGCCGATAAAGGGACGCACCGTCATCGGCGCCTCGGTCTGGCCGACGAAGATATTGGCCGACGCCGAGAGCGACTCGGTGCGTGAGGTGCCCAGGAGCTTCTGCAGGGCGCCGCCGATCAGGTTGATCAGCCAGCGCATGATGCCCAGGTGGTAGAGCACGGCGATCAGCGCGGAGAAGAAGACGATGATCGGCAGCACCCGCAGGGCGAAGACGAAGCCGCCGCCGCCGAACAGCTCGAACATCTCGTCGCTGACCAGGCCGGCGAACATGAAGTTCATGCCCGCCTGGGCGCTGTCGATGACCGCCTGGACGCCCCGGGTCAGGCCCAGCAGCAGGCTCTGGCCGAAGGGAATATAGAGCACGAAGAGCCCGAGCCCCGCCTGAATGGCCAGGGCGCCGAGGACGGTGCGTGGGCGGATGGCGCGGCGATTCTCGGAGAGCAGGAAGGCTAGTAAGAGGACGGTCAGCACACCGACCAGGCCCATCAGGGTTTGCATGGGAGGCTCCAGTTGATCGGGGAGAGCGGATGAAGGGCGCGTACCTTAGCGCAAAATCGTCGGACGTTGCAGCTATAGCTAGCCTATGCGCCTATCGTCACCCGCGCCTCAACGCTGGATTAGCGGGGAGGGGGGGGCGGCATTGGATACCTCGGCAACCCATCAATCGCCTGCTAAAGCAGGCTCCTACGACCCCCTTGGCAACCCCAACCTAGTAGGAGCTGGCTTTAGCAGGCGAATTCCCAAGCCTTATCGCTTGCTGAAGCAAGCTCCTACCACCCCGGTGGCGACTCCAACCTAGTAGGAGCTGGCTTTAGCCGGCGATATGCCTCTCCACCCGGCGCGGCCGGCCTAGTCGGCGGCTTGGGTATGCAGCAGGATCTCCACCCGGCGGTTGGCGGCGCGGCCTTCGGCGCTGGCGTTGTCGGCCAGGGGCCGGGTGTCGGCATAGCCGATGGCGCGCATGCGGGTGGCGTCGATGCCCTGGCGCTCCAGGTCGCGCAGCACGGCGCTGGCCCGGGCGGTGGAGAGCTCCCAGTTGGAGGGGAAGCGCGCCGTGGCGATGGGCACGTTGTCCGAGTGGCCCTCCACCGAGAGGCGCCCGGGGAAGCGCTCCAGGGTCGGGATCAGCTCCGAGAGCAGCTCGTGGCCGGGGCCGGTCAGGGTGGCGTCGCCGCTGGAGAAGAGCAGCTGGTCGTCGATGCGCAGGGTGATGCCCTGTTCGGTCTCGGCCACGCTGACCCCTTCGAGATCGAGCCGCGCCACCGGCTCGCGTCCCGCTTCTTCTCTGGGCAGCAGGCCACTGCCCAGGGGGCCGGCGACTCGCTCGGCGGCCTGCAGGGCGGGAATCGTCAGGCGCGTGGCGCCGGACTCGCTGGCCTCCCCCGACTGCAGGTTGGTCATCGAGAGCAGCAGCACGAAGAGGGTGATCAGCAGCGTCAGCACATCCAGGTAGCTCATCAGCCAGCTCTCGCCGTCCCCATCGCCCCCGCTGCGCTGGGGCAGCAGCTCGGCGGCCTGGGTCGACGGCGCGGGAGGGGGCGGCGGCGGGGCCTCGGGACGCCCCTTCAGGGAGCTCAACTTAGCCATTCTGCGGGGCCTCGTCGGGATCGACGCGACCCTGGTCGCGGATCTCGTCGTGGTGGTGGGCGATAAAGGAGTTCAGCGTTTCCTCGATAAAGGAGGGCAGGCGCCGCTTGCAGATCAGGGTCACCCCTTCCAGCACCATGTTCATGGCGATCAGGCGCTCCTCGGTGCGTCGCTCCAGCTTCACCGCGATGGGCTTGAAGACCAGGTTGGCCAGCAGGATGCCGTAGAAGGTGGTGAGCAGGGCCACCGCCATGCGCGGGCCGATCACTTCGAGCTGGCCCGCCTCCATCACCTCCAGCATATTCACCAGGCCCACCAGGGTACCGATCATGCCGAAGGCCGGGGCATAGGTGGCCATGGTGCGGAAGATCTGCGCCTCGGCCTGTTCCCGGGCGCGCAGCCGGGCGATGCGCCAGCGCAGCAGGTCGAGGATCTCCTCCTCCTTGGTATTGGCGATCACCAGCTGGATGCCGGTGCGCAGGAAGGGGTTGCGGGTCTTGTCCAGGGCCGTCTCCACGGCGCGCACGTCGCCCTTGAACCACAGTCGGGCGATGGCCACCAGCTCCTGGATATCGTCGCGCATATAGGTGTTCTCGCGACGGAAGACGATGCCCACCAGGCGCACCACCCGCAGCACCTCCTTGAGGGGGTAGCTGATAAAGGTGGCGGCCAGGGTGCCGGTGACGACGATGGCCAGCCCCGGCAGGTTGACAAAGCTCAGCGGAGATTCGGCGGTGAACAGCAAGACGCTGGCCAGCAGCAGGCTGCTGACCAGGATGCCGATGATCGTCGAGGGGTTCATGAACACACTCCATTGCGCAGGGATCGATAGGACCTCTATCGGCAAGGGAGGGGGAAAGTTGAGCCGTCGAAGCTGATCTGGGTCAAGTTCAGGCGAGGAAGCGCCGGGGATCGTCGCTGATCACGCTATCCACCCCCCATTCCCAGCAGGGAGCGAAGGCCTGGGGATCGTTGGCGGTGTAGCAGAGCAGCCGGTAGCCGGAGGCCTTGATCGCCCGGGCCCGTTCGGGCTTGAGGCGGGTCCAGTCGGCATGCAGGCTGAAGGCGGCGAAGCGCTCGGCCTCGGCCTGCCAGGCCTTGGGGATCTTCTCGAAGAGCACGCCCAGGCGCAGCCGCTCGGGGTCCGGCACCAGAGCGCGGGCGGTGGCCAGGGCGCGGGCGTCGAAGGAGGAGACGATCAGCCGCTCGGCGGGCAGGGCCTCCAGCAGGCGGGGAATCACCGCCTCGGCCAGCGCCACCGGGTCGCGGCCGCGGCACACCTTGAGTTCCAGGTTGAGCCCCATGCCCCGGGCCGCCAGCAGCTCGAGCATCTCGGTGAGGGTCGCCATGCGCTCGCCCTGGAAGGCCTCGCCGAACCAGGCGCCCACGTCCAGGGCCTTGGCGGCGGCCAGGTCCAGCTTGTGCAGGCCGCCGCGGCCATTGGAGCAGCGCCGCACGCCGCGGTCGTGCCAGATCACCGGGGTGCCGTCGCCCAGGAGCTGCGCGTCCAGCTCGACCCAGTCGATGCCACTGGCGTGGGCGGCGCGCACCGCGCTCAGGGTGTTCTCCGGGGCATGGGCGGAGAGCCCGCGGTGGGCGATCAGCCGGGATAGGGCGGGGGACGTGGTCGCGGTCATGGGCTGCTAACCTCTGGGCAGGAGGACCGAAGTGGGCGCCGCTCAGTGTAGCGGGTTCGGCGAGGCCTTCGCAGCTCAGGTTAGCGAGCCCCGATGACGCTCCGATGACCGTCGTGGGGGTGGATATGCTAGGCTGCGCGCTTTTCCCGTGAATTCGCCCCGCAAGCGAGGCAGTGATGAAAGTCGTACAAGTCAACGAGAGTGCCCCCCGAGATGCCTGCCTGGCGCGGCTGTGTGCTGAGGTCTACGGCCAGGCGGCGGGGCTGACCCCCCTGGTGCGCTTCGCCGCCACCCGCCGGGTGCTGTTCGCCCAGGAAGCCGCGCGCTTGCTGGCGGCGGTGGACGGCGCCGGCCGTCCCCAGGCGCTGGCGCTGCTGGTGCTGGACGCCGCCGGTCAGGGCATGACCCTGACCCTGAGCTGTGCCCTGGACGGGGACGAGGCGCCAGACGACCGGGAGGCGCCGCGCCGTGCCCTGATCGCCGAGCTGGCCAGCAAGGCGCCGCTGCGGGTGGAGGCCGAGGATGCCGACGCCGAGGCCTGCTATCGCGACTGCGGCATCAGCCGCTGGTTCGCCGGTCGCGACGGCCGGCGCATCGGCCTGGGGGCGCGCCATCCGGCCTCCACCCTGGCCGAGGCCGGGGCGCCCATCGCGGTCGATGACGCCGAGGTGCTGCGTCGCTTCAAGCACGACACCAAGGGCTTCGAGGAAGAGAAGGAGCGCTTCGTGCAGGGCCTGGCGAGTTTTCCCGAGCATCTGGGCTGAGCGTCGAGCCGCCTGTGGCGACTTGACCGCCGGGCCGTTCGGCGCTTGCATAGACGCACCCATTCGTTAGCCCATTAAGGATATTCCCATGGCCAAGCGTATCCAGTTCTCCCGCACCGGCGGCCCCGAGGTACTCGAACTCGTCGAGGTGTCCCCCGGCGACCCCGGCCCCGGCGAGGTGCGCGTCAAGAACGCCGCGGTGGGCCTCAACTTTATCGATATCTACTTCCGCACCGGCCTCTACCCGGCGCCGTCGCTGCCCTCGGGCCTGGGCACCGAGGGGGCCGGGGTGGTGGACGCCGTGGGCGAGGGCGTGACCCAGCTGGCCGTCGGCGATCGCGTCGCCTATGCCCAGGGTCCCCTGGGCGCCTACGCCGAGCTGCACACCCTGCCCGCCGGCAAGGTGGTCAAGCTGCCCGATGGCATCGACTTCGAGACCGCCGCCGGCTGCATGCTCAAGGGGCTGACGGTGCAGTACCTGATGCGCCAGACCCATGAGCTGAAAGGCGGCGAGACGATCCTCTGGCACGCCGCCGCCGGCGGCGTCGGCTCCATCGCCTGCCAGTGGGCCAAGGCCCTGGGCGTGAAGCTGATCGGTACCGTCAGCTCGCCGGAGAAGGCGGCGCTGGCCGAGAAGAACGGCGCCTGGGCGACCATCGACTATACGAAGGAAGATGTGGTCGAGCGGGTCCGCGAGCTGACCGGGGGTGCCATGTGTGACGTGGTCTACGACTCGGTGGGCAAGGACACCTGGGAGACCTCGCTCGACTGCCTCAAGCCGCGTTCGCTGATGGTCAGCTTCGGCAACGCCTCCGGCGCGGTCACGGGGGTCAACCTGGGGATCCTCAACCAGAAGGGCTCGCTGTTCGTGACCCGCCCCAGCCTCAACGGCTACGCGGATACCCCGGCGCGGCTGCAGGCCATGGCCGATGAGCTCTTCGCCATGCTGGAGAGCGGCAAGATCACCATCGATATCGCCCAGCGCTTCCCCCTCGGCGAGGCGGGCAAGGCCCAGGAGGCCCTGGCCAGCCGCCAGACCACCGGCTCGACCATTCTATTGCCCTGACCCGCCCCGGCGGCGCCCGTAGGTCGGGTCAATGCGCTTGTAGCTCGGGTCAATGCGCTTGTAGGTCGGGTAAATGAGCCGAAGGCGAACGCACCCGACGCCGTGCCCGGCAAGTGCCCGGCAAGTGCCCGGCAAGCCGATTGTCGGATGTACTCGCCGTAGGCTCGCTTATCCGACCTACTCCTGCCTACTCCGGCCTACTCCGGCCTACTCCGACCTACTCCGGCCTACTCCAGCTCCACATAGGCGCCGAGGGCGCGCATCCGCGATTCGAAGGTGGTGACGTTATCCACCAGGGCCTCGGGGCCGTAGGCCACGCATTCGGCGAGGATCGCCTCGATCAGGGTGATGGCGGAGAGGATCGAGGGGAAGAAGTGGGGCGTGGCGGTGGCGATATTGAAGGTCACCGCGGCGCCGGGCACCAGCGGCGAGCGCAGGGTATCGGTGATCACGATGGCCTCGACGCCGTTGGCCCGGGCGATCTCCAGGGCGCGTACCGTCTCGGCGCAGTAGGGGTCGAAGCCGATCGCCACCACCAGGTCGCCCTCGCCGAAGGGCGCCAGCTCCGTCAGCAGGCCCCCCTCCTGGCCGCGAATCAACTGGATATTGGGCATGGCGATGCGCCCCACGTAGGCGAAGTGGTAGGCGCAGGCGAAGGTGTCCCGGAAGCCCACCACCGCCACCTTGCCGGCGGCCAGCATGCGCTCGGCCGCCTCGCGCACCTTGGCCTGGGTATCGGCGGTGAAGAGCCGGCCGATATTGTCGAAGGCGGTATCCCCCACATCGAGAAACACCTGGTCGTCGGTATTGGCCAGGGCCTTGAGGCTGGAGGCCCGGCCCGAGAGCTCGATGGGGCCGGACTGCACCGCCGACTGGAAGATCTCGCGGAACTGCTCGTAGCTGTCGAAGCCCAGTCGCTTGGCCAGCCGCATCAGCGTGGAGGGCGTCACCTCCGCCGCCGTGGCCGACTTGCGGATCGACTGGAAGGCGATCTCCATGGGTTGTTCCAGCACATAGTTGGCCGCCAGCTTGAGCTGGGGGCTGAGCTCGGCGTAGCAGGCGGCCAGGGCCTGATTGACCTCGTCCAGGGATGTCGGGGAGTGTTCTTGCATCCAATTACCTCGTCTGAGCGGTGACGTACCGCGCCGACGCCATGCTGGCCTAGCCAAGGGCGCCTGGCAAGCCGGCGCGCTTACCTGGCCCATCTCACCCCTATTAGGCGTATCGCCCTCAGGCATGAATACATGGTGGGAGCGTGGCTGAAGCCAGCACCTACGGGCTGGTAAGGCCGCCGGGGTGGTAGGAGCCTGCTTCAGCAGGCGATGGCCGGTTGGAATCGCCGGCTAAAGCCAGCTCCTACGGGCTTGGTAAGGCTTCCGGGGTGGTAGGAGCCTGCTTCAGCAGGCGATGGCCGGTTGGAATCGCCGGCTAAAGCCAGCTCCTACGGGCTTGGTAAGGCCGCCGGGGTGGTAGGAGCCTGCTTCGCAGCGGTCCGACGTCTCGGCGATGGGAGGGCGTTTCGTTATCAATGATACGTATGGTTCATGTCGTATTTTTATACGACACAAACGTGTTGACTGCCGCCCGCGACTCCCCGTAGCATGCGCCGAAGATACATATGTGTCGCTATTTTCCCGCGGGCGGCACTGATGTTTCATTCTTCCGCGAGGCCGGCCGGCAGTGGCGACCGACCGCCTCGATGTTATCTCGCCATGCCCAGGCAGGCCCTGCCGAGGAGAGACGATGCAACGCCCCGAGACCCTGATCATCGAGCGCCAGGCGGCGGTGATGGTGATCCGCTTCAATCGCCCCCACCGCCTCAATGCGGTGGTCGAGCCGCTTTACCGGGAGCTGCTGGCGGCCCTGGCCGAGGCCGAGCGGGACCCGGAGGTTCGTGCGGTGGTGCTGAGCGGCGAGGGGCGCGCCTTCTGCGTGGGCGCCGATATGAAGGAGCATGGCGCGGCCGGCCGCACCCTGCACCAGCGCCGCGAATACCTGCAGCTGGGCAACGATGTCTGCGAGGCGATCCTGCGCAGCCCGCTGCCGGTGGTCGCCGCGGTCAACGGCTATGCCCTGGGGGCCGGCGCCGAGATGGCGGTGGCCTGCGACTTTATCGTGATGAGCGAGGCGGCCCAGATCGGCTTCCCCGAAGTCGGCATCGGTACCTGCGTGGGCGGCGGCGTCTCTCAACTACTGCCCCAGCTGGTGGGCCTGGGCCAGGCCCGGCGCCTGCTCTATACCGGGGTGCGGATCGATGGCGTCGAGGCGGCGCGCCTCGGCCTGGCCAGCCAGGCGGTGCCCGCCGAGGTATTGATGGATGCGGCCCTGGGCCTGGCCGAGACCCTCAGCCGCCAGGCGCCGATCTCCCTGGCCATGCTCAAGCGCCTGGTCAACCAGGGCAGCCACGAGAGCCTGGAGAGCCAGTTGCAGCAGGAGCTGGACGCGGTCTTCCGCTGCTCCACCACCGCCGACTGGCAGGAGGGCGTGGACGCCTTCGCCGAGAAACGCTCACCGAACTTCCAGGGGTGCTGAGATGAACCGTGCCAACCATCTTGCCAGCCGCAGCCCGCTGCACGACTTCCTCGCCCCCCGCTCGGTGGCCGTGGTGGGGGCCTCCCAGGACCCCACCAAGCGCGGCTACAAGGCCATGGTGGGGCTGGTCAAGCAGGGCTTCCGGGGCGCCATCTACCCCATCAATCCCAAGGTGGAGCAGGTCATGGGGGCCAAGGCCTACGCCTCCCTCGGCGAGCTGCCGGGACCGGCGGACCTGGCGCTGATCTGCACCCCGGCGACCACGGTGCCGGGGCTGATCCGCGAGTGTGGCGCCGCGGGCATCAAGGGCGCGGTGATCCTCGCCAGCGGCTTCGGCGAGACCGGCGAGGCCGGCGCCGCCCTGGAGGCGGAGCTGCTCGCCGTGGCCCGGGAGGCCGGAGTGCGGCTGATCGGCCCCAATACCTCCGGGGTCTTCAACCTGCACCACAACCTCAACCTGCTGGCCCTGGACAACGTCAAGCCGGGGGGCGTGGGCATCGTCTCCCAGTCCGGCAACATGCTGCTCTCCCTGGCCCTGGAGGCCCAGCACAACGGTCGGGTCGGCTTCAGCACCTATGTGGGGCCGGGCAACCAGACCGATATCGGCTTCGCCGACTACCTGCGCTACCTGGGCGAGGACGCCCATACCCAGGTGGCCACCCTCTATGTGGAGGGTTTCCAGGACGGTCGCCACTTCCTCGAGGTGGCCCGGGAGGTCACCGCCGCCAAGCCGGTGGTGGTCTACAAGTCCGGGGCCACCGAGGCCGGCCAGCGGTCGGCCAGCTCCCACACCGGGGCGCTAGCCGGCAGCTACGCCATGACCGTCGACCTGCTGCGCCAGGCCGGGGTCAGCGTGGTGCAGTACTCCGACGAGATCCTGCCGGTGGCCGAGGGGCTGGAGCTGTTGCAGAAGGCCCGCGGCAAGCGAGTGGCGGTGCTCGCCGACGGCGGCGGCCAGGCGACCATCGCCGCCGACCGCCTGGCCGAGGCGGGGCTGACCCTGGCCACGCTCGCCGAGACTACCCGGGCGCGGCTGGCCGAGATCCTCTTCCCCCAGGCGTCCCTGGCCAACCCGGTGGACGTGGCCGGCAGCAGCGACGCCGACCCCCTGGTGCTGGCCCGCTGCATGGAGATCCTCGCCGAGGACGCGGGCGTCGATAGCGTCTTCCTGGTGGGCATGTTCGGTGGCTACAGCATCCGCTTCGCCGACTCGCTGTTGGGCGACGAGATGCGCGGCGCCGAGTCGATGATCGAGCTGGCCCGGCGCGTCGACAAGCCGCTGGTGGTCTACAGCCTCTACGCGCCGATCAAGCCGCCGGCGCTGCGCCGCCTCCACGAGGCGGGGTTGCCGGTCTACTACTCCATCGAGCATGCGGTGCGCGCCCTGGCGGCGCTGGGCGAGCGGGGCGCCTACCTGGCCGCCGATCACGCCCGCCCCGAGGCGCTGGCGCGCCTGCCTGACCCCGAGGCCGCCTTTGCGCGCGCCCGGGCCGAGGGGCGCGACCTGCTGGAGCCGGAGGCCAAGGCGCTGCTGGCCGAGCATGGCATCCGGGTGCCGGAGGAGCGCCTGGTGCGCGACGCCTTGGAGCTGGCCGAGGTGGCCGCCCACTTCGGCACCAGGCCCCTAGCGATGAAGGTGGTCTCCAAGGACATCCTCCACAAGTCCGATGCCGGCGGGGTGCGCCTCGACCTGGTGGGTGAGGCGGCACTCCGCGAGGCCCATGACGCCATCCTCGCGTCCTGTCGCGCCTATGCCCCGGAGGCCGAGATCGAGGGGGTGCTGGTCACGCCCATGGCGGCCAAGGGGGTGGAGGTGATCATCGGCGTCAGCCGCGACCCCATCTTCGGGCCGGTGCTGATGTTCGGCCTGGGCGGCATCTTCGTGGAGATCCTCGAGGACGTGGCCTTCCGCGCCATCCCGCTGTCGCGGCATGACGCCCGCTCCATGGTGGCCCAGATCAAGGCCAAGAAGCTCTTCGAGGGGGTGCGCGGCGGTGCGGCCATCGATCAAGCGGCCCTGGTCGAGCTGCTGCTGCGCATCTCGCAGCTGGTCGAGGCCTACCCGGAGATCCAGGAGCTCGACCTCAACCCGGTGATCGCCTATGCCTCGGGTTACGCCGTGGTGGATGCCCGGGTTATCGTGGCGAGGGATGGGGCCGACGCCTCGACCGATTCGACAACCCGCACCGAGGAGAACCTCGCATGAGCCTGCCGCCGCTGACGGATGCCCGCCTGACTCTGGAGAACCGGGTGGCCACCCTGACCCTGGATCGTCACGACGTGCGCAACGCCCTCACCGGCACCGCCCTGATCGATGACATCGTCGCTACCGCCGACTGGGTCAACGCCTGCGACGAGGTATCGGTGCTGGTAATCACCGGCGAGGGCAGCGCCTTCTCCGCCGGTGGCAACGTCAAGGACATGGCCGAGCGGGGCGGCGATTTCGCCGGCAACGTGGCCGAGGTGGCGGAGCGCTACCGGCGCGGCATCCAGCGCATCCCCCTGGCGCTGGCCGCCGTGGAGGTGCCGATCCTCGCCGCGGTCAACGGGCCCGCCATCGGCGCCGGCTTCGACCTGGCCAATATGGCCGATATCCGCATCGCCTCCCGCAGGGCCAAGTTCGGCGAGACCTTCCTCAACCTGGGGATCATCCCCGGCGACGGGGGCGCCTGGCTGATGCAGCGGCTGATCGGCTACCAGCGCGCCTTCGAGCTGACCCTCTCCGGGCGGGTGATCGACGCCGAGGAAGCCAAGGAGTACGGCATCGTGCTGGAGGTAGTCGAGCCCGAGGCGCTGATGGACCGCGTCAATGAACTGGCCGCGCGTATCGCCGCCCAGCCCCCCAAGGCGACCCGGCTGACCAAGCGGCTGATGAAGCTGGCCCAGCGCACCGAGCTCAAGGACTTCCTCGACCTCTGCGCGGTCTTCCAGGGCCTGTGCCATAACGAGCCGGAGCACCTGGATGCCGTCAACGCCATGCTGGAGAAGCTGGCCAAGTAGCCCGAGTGAAACTGCGACATGGCCTATCTCCGGCTAGCTATTGTGGGAGCTGGCTTTAGCCGCGCTCCCACTGTGTATTCACGCCAAAGTACGACAAGCCACGAAAACGCCCCGGCAGTTAGCCGGGGCAGCAGTGTTGCGAGCGTAAGCCAGCGCGGCGCGATCAGAACTCGAAGCGGGCGGAGAGCCAGAGGCGGCGGCCTTCCTCGCTATTGGCGTAGACGTTGCCGTAGCTGTTGCCGTTGTCGTAGGCACGGTAGTCGACGAAGTCCTGGTCCAGCAGGTTGTAGACGGTGGCGCTCAGGGTCACGTTATCCGCCACCGCGTAGCTGCCGCCCAGGTGGAAGAGGCTATAGGCCTTGAAGTCGCCCAGGTCGTCGTAGGAGGGGGCGCCGCGCACCCGCGAACGGTTGCGATAGCGCTCGCTGCGGTACTCGGCGGCGAGCCAGGTGCTCAGGCGCTCGCTGGCCTGCCAGCGCAGGGTGGCGTTGACGGCGTGCTCCGGGGTGTCGGTGAGCGGGTCGCCGGCGTTCTCGCCGCTCTTCTGCTCGCTGTCGGTAAAGGTGTAGTTGGCGCTCAGGTGCCAGGCCGGGGCCAGTTGCAGGCGTGCGGAGAGCTCCACCCCCTGGGTCTCCGCCTCGTCGATATTGACCTGCTGGGCATAGGTGCCATCGGGAATCGAGGGATGGCCGCTGACCACGATATCCTCGCCGTCGGCGATCTTGTCGTCGAAGCGGTTATGGAAGAGGGTGACGCTGGCCATGAAACCGGCCTGGTTATCGAAGTGGATACCCACTTCGCTGCTGGTGCTGGTCTCCGGCTGCAGGTCGGGGTTGCCGATGGTCAGGATGGTGCCCTGGCCGGTGACGCCATTGACGCCGTCGTGCAGGTCGTTGAGCGAGGGGGTGCGATAGCCGCGGCTGATCCCGCCCTTGAGGGTCCACTGGTCGCTGGCGTTCCATACCAGGTAGCCGCGCGGGCTGAACTGGCTGCCGAAGGCGTCGTGGTGGTCGTAGCGCCCGCCCAGGGTCAGTGCCAGGTCGTCGCGCAGCAGCCACTCGTCCTCGGCGAACAGGGCCCAGGTGGTCTGCGCGAAGGTCTCGGTGGCCAGGCCATCGGTCAGTTCCGAATCCATCCACTGCCCGCCAAGCGTGGCCATATGGTCACCCAGCGGCATCACGAACTTGCTGTCGAGCACGGTATTGGTGGTCTCGAGCGTGCGGGGCGAGCCGATGGTCAGTTGCGGCAGGGCCGGCAGGGGCTGGCCGAAGTCGCCGCCATTCCTGTCGCCGGGAATGGTGCGCCCGAGGGTCTCGGTGGTATTGCGCATCAGGCTCGATTCCAGGGTACCGGCGGAGAAGCGCCCGGTATGGCCGATGGCGAGCTGCTCGCGCTCGAAACGCAGCTCGTCCGAGTAACCGCCGATGCGTCCCTGGGGGTCGTCCAGGGTGCCCAACTGGCCCTCGTCGTTGTTGTAGCGCTGGCGACCGATCTCGCCGTCGAGCCAGAGGTCGTGATCGTCACTGGCGGCCAGGGTCAGGCGCGCGCCCAGGTGGTAGTTGCGCCCCTCGACCGGGCTGGGGCCGCGCTGGCTGACGTCGATGGGCTCGCCATTGGCGTCCTGGTAGGTCAGGTGCGAGGCCTCCCGGTCGTAGAGGCGGCCGCGCAGTTGCAGGCCGAGACGATCCTCGATCAGGGGGCCACTGGCATAGAGGCTCAGGGCGCGGCTGTCGCCGAAGTCGTCGTCCTCGTTGAGGGTGTTCTCCACCTCCAGGGAGCCGTTCCACTCCCGATCGACCCGGCGGGTGATGATATTGATCACCCCGCCCATGGCGTCGGAGCCGTAGAGGGTCGACATGGGCCCGCGGATCACCTCGATACGCTCGATGCTGGAGATCGGCGGGAAGAAGCTGGTGCTGGTCTCGCCGAAGCCGTTGGGGGTGACGCTGCCGGCGGCATTCTGGCGGCGGCCGTCGATCAGGATCAGGGTGTAGTCACTGGGCATGCCGCGAATGCTGATATTGCGGCCGCCGGTCTTGCCCACCTGGCCACCCACGTCGACCCCCTCCACGTTGCGCAGGGCATCCGCCAGGCTGGTGATGCGTTGCTCCTGCAGCGCTTCCCGGGTGATCACCGAGATACTGGCCGGGGCGTCGCGCAGGGTCTGCTCGAAACCGGCGGCGGTGACCACGATATTGTCGAGGCGGGCGGAGTCGTCGGCGAGGGCGGGCAGGCCGGCGGAGGCCAGGGCGATGGCGAGGGGGAGCCGGGAGCGGGTCGCGAGAGGCATGAGGATAGTGTATTCCCTGAATGATATCGATTATCGAATGCGGTGGTGATTCTATAGCGATAGGTTCCCGGCGCGCAGGGGGAGAGGCGACAACGAGCCGTTGCGAAAGGCGCAACGGTCGGGGGGAGCGTTGGCGTAACCGGCTGGCGGCGCTGGATGAAAGCCTGCCATGCTGGACCTTTGACGACAGGGAGGCGTGGCCGTGTCCGATGCCGTGCTGATCTATGGGGTACTGGGGCTGACCCTGGCGGGTTTCGTCTGGGGGCGCTTCCGCTATGACCTGGTGGCGCTGATGGCGCTGCTGGGGTCGGTGCTCCTGGGGCTGGTGCCCAGTGAGGCGGCCTTCCTCGGCTTCGGTCACCCGGCGGTGATCACGGTGGCGGCGGTGCTGGTGCTGAGCAAGGGCTTCGAGCGCTCGGGGCTGGTGGATATCATCGCCGAGCAGGCGTTGCGGGTCGGCGAACGCCTGCTCCTGCAGCTGCTGGTGCTGACCGGCACCGTGCTGTTGCTCTCGGCGGTGATGAACAACGTGGGCGCCCTGGCGCTGATGCTGCCGGTGGCCATGCGCCTGGCCCGGGCCCATGACACCTCGCCTTCGCTGCTGCTGATGCCGCTGGCCTTCGGCTCCTTGCTGGGGGGGCTGATGACGCTGATCGGCACGCCCCCCAATATCATCGTCGCCAGCTACCGGGGCACGCTGACCGGGGAAAACTTCGGCCTGTTCGACTTCACCCCGGTGGGCGTGGCGGTAGCCCTGGCTGGGCTCGTCTTTATCGTCTTGTTGGGCTGGCGCCTGACGCCCCAACGCCAGGGGCAGGCCAGCGCCGACGAGCTCTTCGATACCGCCAACTACCTGGTGGAGCTGCGCCTGACCGAGGAGGCCAAGGCCTGCGGCTGGACCCTCAGCGAGTTGCAGCAGGAGCTCGATGAGCCGGTGCCGGTGATCGGGGTGATCCGCGACGACAAGCGTCGTCCCGGCCACGCCTTCCTGGGCGCCCTGCGTGCCGGCGATATCCTGCTGGTGGAGGGGGGCCCCGAGGAGATCAAGCTGCTGGAAGACAGGGCCGGGCTGCGCCTGGGCGCCGAGCCGGAAGCCGTGGCAGAGGAAGAAGACGCCGGGGACGAGACGGCCGAGCCTCGGGAGAGGGCGGCAGGCGACGCGGATAGGCAGAAGCGCGAGGGCGCGGAGAAGAGAAAGGAAGAGGAGGAAGAAAAGGAGGAGACGCCCCGGGCCCCCTCCACCGAGGGGCTGCAACTGGTGGAGGCGGTGGTGCGCAACGACTCCATGATGGTCAACCGCACCGTCAGCCAACTGCGCCTGCATCATCAGCATGGCCTGCATCTGGTGGCGGTGGCCCGGGACGGGGCGCGCCTCAAGAAGCGCCTGCGGGAGGTGCGCTTTCGCTCCGGCGATGTGCTGCTGCTGCAGGGCGACGAGGCGGGCCTGGCCGAGGCCCTGGGTACCCTGGGCTGCCTGCCCCTGGCCAGCCGCAACCTGACACTGGGCCAGCCGCGGCTGCTGCTGGTGTCGCTGGGCATCTTCGCCCTGGCCATCGCCGCCATGCTGCTGGACCTGTTGCCGGCGGCGGTGGCCCTGTCTGCCGCGGCGCTGCTCTCGCTGCTGGTGGGGGTCTTGCCGCTGCGCGATGCCTACCAGGCCGTGGATGGCCCGGTGATCGTGCTGCTCGGCGCCATGATTCCGGTGGGCCAGGCGCTGGAGACCAGCGGCGGAGCGGCGCTGATCGCCGAGACCCTGCTGACCCTGGGGGCCGACTGGCCGGTGGTGGTGACCCTGGTGGGGCTCTTCGCGCTCTCCATGCTGCTCTCCAACGTGATCAACAACGCCGCCGCGGCGCTGCTGATGGCGCCCATCGCCGCGAGCCTCGCCGAGGGCTTCGACGCCTCGGTGGATCCCTTCCTGATGGTAGTGGCGGTGAGCGCCTCCTGTGCCTTCCTGACGCCGATCGGCCACCAGTCCAATACCCTGGTGATGGGGCCCGGGGGCTACCGCTTCGGCGACTACTGGCGCCTGGGCCTGCCGCTCTCGCTGCTGGTGCTGGTGGTGGCGATTCCGATGATCCTGTGGGTCTGGCCGCTGTAGCGCCGGCACAAAAAACGCCCCGGCCGAGGGCCGGGGCGAAGGGGTACTTCGGGGGCGGTCAGGCGGCGTTGTGCCAGATCACCTTGTCCTGCTGCTGGGCGAAGGCCTCGAAGGGGAAGTCATCCACCGTCAGCATCTCCAGCACCTCGGCCTCGAAGCGGGCCATGAAGGTGGCCTCCTCCGCGTCGATTAGGCCGGCCTCCCGGGCGGCGGCGATGCGCTGCTCCGGGTGCAGGGCGGTGGCTGGCAGCTCGCCCTTGGCGTAGGCCTTGTTGAGCTTGCGGTAGAGCGGCTCGGCGCGGTCGTACTCGGCCAGCAGGGCGTTGTAGCGGGCCAGGGGGTTGTCCCGCTGGCCGTCGCCCTGTTCGTCCCAGGTGTGGGCCAGCATCTGGCGGCGCAGGGCGCTGTCCCGGGAGATCGCCTGGGCGATGGTGCGGGCCAGGTCGTCGTGGGGCCGCTTGAAGCGCTTGCCCCGGGGCATCACGATCAGCCGCAGGGTGCGACCCAGGGCGCGATTCGGCAGGTTGTCGAAGAGCTCGTCGAAGGCCTGCTCGGCGCGGTTCAGCAGATACTGGCAGCTGTAGTGGAGCAGGGCGGCCTCGCCCTCGACCCGGTCGCCCTCCTGCCAGGACTTGAGCACCATGGAGGCGAGGTAGAGGTTGGAGAGCACGTCACCGAGGCGCGCCGAGAGCATCTCGCGCTGCTTGAGGCTGGCGCCGAGGCTGGCCATGGCGGCATCGGCACACAGGCTGAAGCCGGCGGAGAGGCGCGCCACTTCCTGGGCATAGCGCTTGGCCTCGCCGTCGAAGGGCACCGCCGGCTTGCCGAGGCCGAAGGCCTGGGTGAAGGCGCGGGCGGCGTTGCCGAAGATCAGGCCGGCGTGGCCGAAGAAGGCCGTGTCGAAGGCGTTCAGGTCGTCGGCGTCCTTGGCGGCCAGCTCCTCCAGCACATAGGGGTGGCAGCGGATCGCCCCCTGACCGAAGATCATCAGGTTGCGGGTCATGATATTGGCGCCTTCCACGGTGATCGCCACCGGGTTGGCGCTGTAGCCGATGCCCAGGTAGTTGCGCGGCCCGAGGGTCACCGCCTTGCCGCCGTGGATATCCATGGCGTCGCCGAGGATCTGGCGCTGGAACTCGGTGAGCTGGCTCTTGAGGATCGCCGAGGGTACCGCCGGCTTCTCGCCGGCGTCGATGGTGTTGGCGGTCTGCAGCACCGCCGCCTGGGCGATATAGGAGAGGGCCGCCATGCGTGCCAGGGGCTCCTGGATGCCCTCCATCTCGGCCACCGGGACATTGAACTGGCGACGCACCCGGGCGAAGCCGCCGCTCCAGCCCAGGGCGTAGCGGGAGGTGCCCGTGGCCCCGGAGGGCAGGGTGATGCAGCGGCCCACCGAGAGGCACTCCACCAGCATGCGCCAGCCCTGACCGGCCATCTCCGGCCCGCCGATAATGGTGTCCAGGGGTACGAAGACGTCCTTGCCCTTGATCGGCCCGTTCATAAAGGGGCTGCCGATGGGGTGGTGACGGCGGCCGATCTCCATGCCGGCGGTGTCCCGGGGGATCAGCGCGCAGGTGATGCCCAGGTCCTCCTCGCCGCCGAGCAGGCGCTCCGGATCGAACATGCGGAAGGCCAGGCCCACCACGGTGGCGATGGGCGCCAGGGTGATCCAGCGCTTCTCGAAGTTGAGGCGCAGGCCCAGCACTTCCTCGCCGTCCACCAACTGCTTGCAGACGATGCCGGTGTCGGGCAGGGAGGTGGCGTCCGAGCCTGCCCGCGGGCCGGTGAGGCCGAAGCAGGGGATCTCCCGGCCATCGGCGAGTCGCGGCAGGTAGTGGTCCTTCTGCTGCTGGGTGCCGTACTTGAGCAGCAGTTCCCCGGGGCCGAGGGAGTTGGGCACGCCCACGGTGACCATCAGGGTCTCGTTGATCGAGAGCTTCTGCAGCACCAGGGACTGGGCCTTGGCGGAGAAGCCCAGGCCGCCGTACTCCTTGGGAATGATCATGCCGAAGAAGCGCTCCTGCTTCAGGTAGTCCCACAGCGCCTGGGGCAGGTCGGCGCGCTCGCGGGTGATCTCCCAGGCGTTGGTCATGCCGGCGGCGACGCTGCACTGCTGGTCGAGGAAGGCCTGCTCCTCGGCGCTGATGCCCTCGTTGCGGCGCGCCAGCAGGGCGGACCAGTCGGGCTTGCCGGAGAACAGCTCGCCATCCCAGGCCACGGTGCCCGCCTCCAGGGCGGTGCGCTCGGTCTCGGAGACCTTGGGGGAGACCTTCTTGAACAGGGCGAAGAGCCGCGGGCTGAGCCAGCGGCGGCGCAGCGCCGGCAGGCCCGCCAGCGCCACCCCGGCGGCGCCGATCAACAGCAGGCCCCCCAGCACCGGGCTACCCAGGGCCAGGGCGACCAGGCCCACCACGGCGAGCACCGCCAGGGCGGGCAGGGCGCCGGCTTCGCGGCGCATCACCGCGACCAGGCCCCCCAGGGCGAGCAGGATCAGGATCAGTTGGGTCATCACAGACCTCCCTATGCGGTTCGGACGGCAAGAGTTTCGAACAGTTGTTTGAATTTCTCAAGCCTAGTCGATTTCCCGCCGGGCCGCCAGGGGGCGCGAGCCATAAAAAACCCCGCCGGGCGGGGCGGGGTGGAAGGGCTGAGGAGACTGGCCTCAGCGATGGGCTTCTTCGAGGAAAACACTGCACAAATATCTGCGCGGGCAAATCGCTGCGTTACGCGCTGCTCGAAATCCTCACCTAGTACTGCATAGGCTCCGGTTTCTGCGCTGCGGGCGCCTTGCGCTTCACTCCGCTCGATGATTCGTTCAGCGCTTTCCTAAGCGGCGCTGGGGTTGCTGCTGGGCCGGGGCGCCCTTGGCTACGTAGTAGGGGGCGTCGCTCCGGGGCAGCGGGTCGCGGCCGCGGATCTTGTCGGCGATCTTCTCCGCCAGCATGATCGTCGGGGCGTTGAGGTTGCCGGTGGGAATCACCGGGAACAGCGAGGCGTCCACCACCCGCAGCCCTTCCAGGCCATGGACCTGGCCGGCGCCGTTGACCACGGCGTCGTCCCCCTCGCCCATGCGGCAGCTGCCGCAGGGGTGGTAGGCGGTCTCGGCATGCTCGCGGACGAAGGCGTCCAGCTCGGCGTCGCTCTGGACGTCCGGGCCCGGGGAGATCTCCCGGCCCCGGTAGGGGTCCATGGCCGGTTGGGCGATGATCTCGCGGGTCAGGCGAATGGCGTCGCGGAATTCCTGCCAGTCCTTCTCGGTGGACATGTAGTTGAAGAGAATGCTCGGCGCCGCCTTGGGATCCCGGGAGGTGAGGCGCACCCGGCCGCGGCTCTCGGAGCGCATGGAGCCCACATGGGCCTGGAAGCCGTGGGCCTGGACGGCGCTCTTGCCGTTGTAGCTGATGGCGATGGGCAGGAAGTGGTACTGCAGGTTGGGCCACTCCTCGGCGTCATCGGTGCGGATAAAGCCCGCCGCCTCGAACTGGTTGCTGGCGCCGATGCCGCGACCCAGCAACAGCCATTCGGCGCCGATCTTCGGCTGGTTGTACCACTTCAGCGCCGGATAGAGGGAGATCGGCTGTTTGCACTCGTACTGGATATACATCTCCAGGTGATCCTGGAGGTGGGCGCCGACGTTGTCGTTGACCCGCACCGGGGGGATGCCGAACTCGTCGAGGAGTGCCTGGGGACCCACCCCGGAGCGCTGCAGGATCTGCGGCGAGGCGATGGCGCCGGCGCACAGCAGCACCTCGCGGCGCACCCGTACCCGCCGGGTCTGGCCCTTGCGCTCGTAGCGCACGCCCACGGCGCGCTTGCCCTCGAATTCGACGATATCGGTGGTGGCCCGGGTCTCGATGGTCAGGTTGGGACGCTGCTTGGCGGTGTCCAGGTAGCCCCGGGCGGTGGAGGCGCGGCGTCCCTTAGGGGTGACGAAGCGGTCCATGGGGCCGAAGCCCTCCTGCTGGTAGCCGTTGACGTCTTCGGTGGCCGGGTAGCCGGCCTGGACCCCGGCCTCGATAAAGGCGTGGTAGAGGGGGTTGTTGCCGTCCTTGGGGGTGGTCACGCTGACCGGGCCATCGCCGCCGTGATAGTCGTTGGGGCCGATATCGCGGGTCTCCGCCTTGCGGAAGTAGGGCAGGCAGTCGGCGTAGGCCCAGTCCTCGAGGCCCGGGCGCTTGGCCCAGTAGTCGTAGTCCAGGGCGTTGCCGCGGATATAGCACATGCCGTTGATCAGCGAGGAGCCGCCCAGGCCCTTGCCGCGGCCGCACTCCATGCGCCGACCGTCCATATGCGGCTCCGGGTCGGTCTCGAAGGCCCAGTTGTAGCGCTGGCCCTGCAGCGGGTAGGCCAGCGCCGCCGGCATCTGGGTACGGAAGTCGAAGCGGTGGTCGGGGCCGCCGGCCTCCAGCAGCAGCACCTGGACCTCGGGGTCCTCGGTGAGGCGGGTGGCCAGGACGTTGCCGGCGGAGCCGGCGCCGATAATGACGTAATCGAATTCGCGGATCTGGGACACGGGGTTCTCCCAAGAAGAAGACGGGGACAGGGCAGGATGGGGAGCGATAGGCCCCCGGCGCCGGGCATGACGCGGGCCGGGGGCGGGGCCTTAGAAGACCGATTCGAAGGCGCCCATCTCCACCTGCACCGACTTGGTCTGGGTGTAGTGGGCGAGGGTCTCGATGCCGTTCTCGCGACCCACCCCGGATTGCTTGTAGCCGCCCACCGGCATCTCGGCGGGGGACTCGCCCCAGGTGTTGATCCAGCAGATGCCGGCCTCCAGGCGATGAATGGCGCCGTGGGCGCGATTCAGGCTCTCGGTGAAGACGCCGGCGGCCAGGCCATAATGGGTGTCGTTGGCGCGGCGGATCACCTCGTCCTCGTCGTCGAAGGCGAGGATCGCCATCACCGGGCCGAAGATCTCCTCGCGGACGATGCGCATCTCGTCGCGGCAGTCGGTGAACACCGTGGGCGCCGCCCAGGCGCCCCGGCCGAAGTCACCGCTGTCCCAGGGCTCGCCGCCGGCCAGCAGGCGGGCGCCTTCGTCCTTGCCCAGGGCGATATAGGAGAGCACCTTCTGCTGGTGCTCGAAGCTCACCAGGGGCCCGAAGTTGACCTCGGGGTCGCGGGGGTCGCCGGCCTTGATGCGCGCCACGCGCTCGGCGACCTTGGCCTCGAAGGCGTCCTTGACGCGGCGGTCGACGAAGACCCGGGTGCCGTTGGTGCAGATCTGACCGCTGGAGTAGAAGTTGGCCATCATGGCGGCATCGGCGGCGCGATCCAGGTCGGCGTCATGGAAGACGATCAGCGGCGACTTGCCGCCCAGCTCCATGGTCACGTCCTTGAGGGTCGAGCCCCCGGCGGCGGCCATCACCTTCTTGCCGGTGCCCACCTCGCCGGTGAAGGAGACCTTGGCGATGCCGGCGTGCTCGGTGAGCAAGGCGCCCACCCGGCCGTCGCCCTGGATGACATTGAAGACCCCGTCCGGCAGGCCCGCCTCGGTGAGGATCTCGGCCAGCTTGATGGCGCTCAGCGGGGTCACCTCGCTGGGCTTGAAGACCACGGCATTGCCGGCGGCCAGGGCCGGGGCGGCCTTCCAGCAGGCGATCTGGATGGGGTAGTTCCAGGCGCCGATGGCGCCGATCACCCCCAGCGGCTCGCGACGGGTGTAGACGAAGGAGGCGTCGCGCAGGGGAATCTGCGCGCCTTCGATGGCCGGGGCCAGGCCGGCGTAATATTCGAGGACGTCGGCGCCGGTGACGATATCCACCGCGGCGGTCTCGCTGATCGGCTTGCCGGTGTTGAGGGTCTCGAGCAGGGCCAGCTCGTCATTGCGCGCTCGCAAGAGCGCCACGGCGCGCTGCAGGATGCGCCCACGCTCCATGCCGGTCATGGCGGCCCACACCCGCTGGCCGGCCTGGGCGGCGGCCACGGCGCGATCCACGTCGTCGGCGGAGGCCTGCTGCACGCGGGCCAGCTCGCTGCCATCGTAGGGATTGACGGCGGCGAAGGTCTCGCCGGAGGTGGCGTCGACGGCCCGGCCGTCGATATAGAGCTGCTGAGTCGGAAGCGCGGTCATGGGGGAGCTCCTGAGAACGGGTAGTGCGAAGGTTCGTGATGCCTCGCGGCGTCAGGCGAGGGCGGGCTCGCGGGCCAGCTGTTGGTCAAGGTAGTCGTAGGCCAGGCGGCGGGCCTGGGCCACGTCCAGCCCCTCCGGGGCCAGGGCACCGCGCAGCCAGAGGCCGTCGATCATGGCGGCCAGGCCCTGGGCGGCGCGGCGCGCCTCGTCCCGGGGCAGGCAGCGGCGGAACTGGTGGCAGAGGTTGGAGTAGAGGCGCCGGTCGTTGACCGACTGCAGGCGTTGCAGCGCCGGCTGGTGCATGCTGCTGGCCCAGAACGCCAGCCAGGTCTTGGCCACCGGGCCGCTGACCTGGCTGCGATCGAAGTTGCCGTCGATGATCGCCTCGAGGTGGGCCCGGGGCTCCGCCTGGCCCAGGGCGGCGCGGCGGGTGGCCACGGCCTCGCCCAGGTCATGGAGGATCTGGCGCATGGTGGCCTCGAGCAGGCCATCCTTGCCGCCGAAGTAGTGGCTGATGATACCGGCGGAGACGCCGGCGCGACGGGCGATGCGGATCACCGTGGCGTCGGCCAGCCCCGCCTCGTCGATGGCCTCCATGGTGGCCTGGATCAACTGGCGGCGGCGAATGGGTTCCATTCCGACCTTGGGCATCGGGCATCTCCTCGTGCGGGGACGGTGGGCCGTCCGGGTGTTCGATGGCGATACATTCAGTATGGGATATTTTTATTGAACGTTCAATTAATAAAAACGACGCGCAGGGGGCTTGCCAGCGACGGTCGAGCTGGGCATAATGCGCCTCCGTTGCCGACGCCAAGCGTCGCAACCCCCGTGGCTACGTAGCTCAGCTGGTTAGAGCACATCACTCATAATGATGGGGTCCCCTGTTCGAATCAGGGCGTAGCCACCAGCGAATTCTCTCGATGCCCAGTCGGCTTGCCGACTGGGCATCGTTGCGTTTGAGGGCGTCGATTCAGTCGTCGGCCGGCTGGGCGCCATGGGAGGCGAGACGCTCCAGGGCGCCGCGCAATCGCGGGTCGTCGATCTCTCGGGCGCAGCTGGCCAGCTCGGCGGCGGCCCCGGCGGGCAGGTGGCGCTCCTGGCGGGGCAGTGGCTTGGGGGGGCGCACCGGGCGCACCTTGAGGTCGAGGCGCTGCAGGGCGGCGAATTCCGGCAGGCCGCGCAACAGGGTCAGCAGTCGCGGTTGCTCGTAGCGCAGCCGGGTCAGCCAGGCGGCGCTATCGGTGATCAGGGTGAGTCGGCCGTCCCGGTAGCCGCCCACATAGAGGTGCTCGCGCAGCTCTTCCGGCAACGCCTCGCGCAGGGTGGTCTGGGCCCGCTCCAGCAGCGAGGCCATGCGCATCAGGCCACCCAGCTCACCGCGACCGCCCAGCAGGCGGGTGACGGGCTGGGCGCGGAAACGCTTAACCTTTATACTCATGGGCTTTCTCGCGGCGGCCGTTGCGTGTCGCCAATCTAGCATGTCCGGGAGCCTGTCGACAGCATGACCCAGCCCTGTGCCTCTCCCTCTCTCGGCGCCTCGCGCCGGCGTTCGCGCTGGTGGCTGGCCGGCCTGCTGGTGGGCTGCCTGCTGCCGGTGGGGCTGGTGGCCGCCGACGGCGGCCGCCTGATGGTGCGGGTGGTGCAGGTCTGCTGGCTGGCGCCGGCGGCGATTCGCGCCGAGAGCCGCCGCCAGGCCCGGCGGGCGCGCTGGCAGCCGCCTCGGCGCCCCGGCCTGCTGGTGCGGCGTGCCCGACCGCGGCCGTCGTCTCCCCCGCGGCGCTGGATCGCCGCCCTCGATGTCCTTTCCCGCCGCGGCCCGCCGGTCGGCGTCCTCCCCTGAAGGACGCGGCGCCTCGGCGCCACTCATGATTCTCTGCCGCGGCAGACACAGGACATCATCGCAATGCTCAATACCCTGCTTCGTAAGGTGGTCGGCTCCAAGAACGACCGCGTCGTCAAGCGCCTGCAAAAGGATGTGGCGCAGATCAATGCCCTCGAGGCGCGCTTCGAGGCGCTCTCCGACGAGGAGCTCCAGGCCCAGACCCCGGCCCTGCGCGAGCGCCTGGAGGGCGGCGAGAGCCTCGAGGCCCTGCTGCCGGAGGCCTTCGCCACGGTGCGCGAGGCCGGCAAGCGCATCATGGGCATGCGCCATTTCGACGTGCAGATGATCGGCGGCATGGTACTGCACCAGGGGCGCATCGCCGAGATGAAGACCGGCGAGGGCAAGACCCTGGTGGCGACGCTGGCGGTCTACCTCAATGCCCTGCCCGGCGAGGGCGTGCATGTGGTCACCGTCAACGACTACCTGGCGCGCCGCGATGCCGACTGGATGCGCCCCCTCTACGAATTCCTCGGCCTCTCCGTGGGCACCGTCTACGCCGGCCAGACCCAGGA
This sequence comes from Halomonas sp. NCCP-2165, assembly GCF_023708045.1. NCBI lineage: Bacteria > Pseudomonadati > Pseudomonadota > Gammaproteobacteria > Oceanospirillales > Halomonadaceae > Halomonas > Halomonas sp. NCCP-2165. Next base: position 84,320 of record NZ_BRCY01000009.1, on the reverse strand, counting down.
AGAGAAGCGCGCCGCCTACGCCGGCGACATCACCTACGGCACCAACAACGAATTCGGTTTCGACTACCTGCGCGACAACATGGCCTTCTCCCAGGAGGAGAAGGTTCAGCGTGGCCTGCATTACGCCATCGTCGACGAGGTGGACTCCATCCTGATCGACGAGGCGCGCACGCCGCTGATCATCTCCGGGCCGGTGGACGAGAATACCGACCTCTACAAGGTGGTGGACCGCCTCTCGACCCAACTGGTCAAGGGCGAGGTATCGGAGGACCCGGAGGCGCCGGTGGACGGCGACTTCACCCTCGACGAGAAGCAGAAGCAGGTCGAGCTGACCGAGGCCGGCCACAACAAGGTGGAGGAGCTGATGCGGGCCGAGGGCCTGCTCGGCGAGGATGACTCCCTCTACGCCGCCCAGAACCTCAACCTGCTGCACCATATGCACTCGGCGCTGCGCGCCCGCCACCTCTACCACCGCGACGTGGACTATATCGTCAAGGATGGCCAGGTGGTGATCGTCGACGAGCACACCGGCCGCACCATGCCCGGCCGGCGCTGGTCCGAGGGGCTGCACCAGGCGGTGGAAGCCAAGGAGGGGGTGACCATCCAGCGCGAGAGCCAGACGCTGGCCTCCACGACCTTCCAGAACTACTTCCGCCTCTATGACAAGCTGGCCGGCATGACCGGTACCGCCGATACCGAGGCCTTCGAGTTCCGCCAGATCTACGGCCTGGACGTGGTGGTGATTCCCACCAACAAGCCGCTGGCCCGCCGCGACCTCAATGACCTGGTCTATCTGACCGCCGAGGAGAAATTCGCGGCGATCATCGAGGACGTCAAGGCCGAGACCGAGGCGGGGCGCCCGGTGCTGGTGGGTACCGCCTCCATCGAGGCCTCCGAGTACCTGGCGCGGCTGATGAAACAGGCCGGCCTCGACTTCAACGTGCTCAACGCCAAGCAGCACCAGAGCGAGGCGGAGATCATCGCCCAGGCCGGGCGGCCCGGCGCCATCACCATCGCCACCAACATGGCCGGTCGCGGCACCGACATCATGCTGGGCGGCAACTGGGAGGCCGAGGCGGCCAAGCTGGAGAACCCCAGCGAGGCCCAGGTCGAGGCCCTCAAGGCCGAGTGGCAGCGGCGCCACGAGGCGGTGCTGGCCGCCGGCGGCCTGCACGTGGTCGGTTCCGAGCGCCACGAGTCGCGGCGCATCGACAACCAGCTGCGCGGCCGGGCCGGCCGTCAGGGCGACCCGGGCTCGACCCGCTTCTTCCTCTCCCTGGAGGACAACCTGATGCGCCTGTTCGGCTCCGAGCGGGTGCAGCGGCTGATGCAGGCCCTGGGCCTGGAGAAGGGCGAGGCGATCGAGCACAAGATGGTCTCCAATGCCGTGGAGCGGGCCCAGAAGAAGGTCGAGGGGCGCAACTTCGATATCCGCAAGCAGCTGCTCGAGTATGACGACGTGGCCAACGACCAGCGTCGGGTGATCTACGAGCAGCGCGACGAGATCCTCGCCGCCGAGGACGTCTCGGCGAATGTCACCGGCATCCGCGCCGAGATGCTCGACGAGGCGATCAGTTCGTTCGTGCCGCCCCAGAGCCTGCCCGAGCAGTGGGACCTGGCCGGCCTCCAGGAGCACCTCAAGAGCGAGTTCAACCTGGACGCGCCGGTGGTGCAGTGGGCCGAGGAGGATCAGCGCTTCCACGAGGAGCAGCTGCGCGAGCGCCTGCAGGAGATGCACCGCCAGGCCTACGAGGCCAAGGTGGAGACCGTCGGCGAGGCGCTGATGCGTCGCTTCGAGAAGCAGATCATGCTGCAGGTGCTCGATACCCGCTGGAAGGAGCACCTGCAATCCATGGATCACCTGCGCCGGGGCATCCACCTGCGCGGCTATGCCCAGAAGAACCCCAAGCAGGAGTACAAGCGCGAGTCCTTCGAGCTGTTCCAGAACCTCTTGACCAATATCAAGAACGACGTGACCCGCATCCTCAGCCATGTGCAGGTGCGCCGTCAGGAGGAGGTCGACGAGCTGGAGCGCCAGCGCCGCGAGGCCCTGGAGCGCGAGAAGGCCGCCGCCGCCAGCCGCCATGACGCGCCGAGTGCCGCGGTGGGCGAGGACGACGCGGCCGCCGCGGCGCCCGGCGTCGACGGGCGTCCGGTGCGTCGCGAGGGGCCCAAGGTGGGGCGCAACGACCCCTGCCCCTGTGGCTCCGGCAAGAAGTTCAAGCAGTGCTGCGGCAAGCTCAGCTGAGCGCCGCCAACCCGACGAGAGGAGAGAGCAACGATGGCAGTGGGTGAAGCGGTCTTTCCGGCCATGCCGGTGATCGAGGGGCTGCGCCTGGGCAGCGCCATGGCCGGCATCAAGAAGCCGAACCGCCGCGACCTGGTGGTGATCGAGATTCCCGAGGGCGCCACCGTGGCCGGCACCTTTACCCGCAATGCCTTCTGTGCGGCGCCGGTGCAGGTGGCCAAGCGCCACCTGGCGGCCTGCCATCGGGCCGGCGGGGCGCCGCGCTACCTGCTGGTCAACACCGGCAACGCCAATGCCGGCACCGGTGCCCAGGGGCTGGCGGATGCCGAGGCGAGCTGCAGTGAGCTGGCACGCCTGGCCGGGGTCGATGCCGAGGCGGTGCTGCCTTTCTCTACCGGGGTGATCGGCGAGCCGCTGCCCATGGAGCGCCTGCTCGGCGCCCTGCCGGCGGCGCTCGAGAGCCTCGACCCGGCGGCCTGGGAGGCCGCGGGCGAGGGCATCCTGACCACCGATACCCGCCCCAAGGGGGCGACCCGGTGCGTGGAGATCAATGGCGAGACGGTGACCATTGCCGGGATCAGCAAGGGCTCCGGCATGATCCAGCCCAATATGGCGACCATGCTGGGCTTCGTGGCCACCGACGCGGCCATCGCCACGCCGCTGCTGCAGGAGCTGCTGCGGGAGACCGTGGCCGACTCCTTCAACTGCATCACCGTGGACAGCGACACCTCCACCAATGACGCCTGCATGCTGGTCGCCACCGGTCGCGGTGCGACCCTCGAGGCCGGTGATACGGCGGCGTTGGCGGCCTTCCGCGAGGCGCTGCTGGCGGTGTTGGTTGAGCTGGCCCAGGCGATCATCCGCGACGGCGAGGGCGCCACCAAGTTCGTCACCCTGCGGGTCGAGGAGGCCGCCAGCCGCCGGGAGGCCCTGGACGTGGCCTTTACCGTGGCCCATTCGCCGCTGGTCAAGACCGCGCTTTACGCCTCGGACGCCAACTGGGGGCGCATCCTCGCCGCCGTGGGTCGGGCGCCGGTGGCCGACTTCGACGTCGACAAGGTGATCATCGACCTGGGCGAGGTGCGCCTGGTGGAGCAGGGCGGGCGTGCCGCCGGCTACACCGAGGCGGCCGGCAGCGCGGTGATGGCCGAAGAAGAGATCACGATTCGCATTCGCCTGGGGCGCGGCGAGGAGGCGGCCACGGTGTGGACCTCCGATCTGTCCCACGACTATGTCACGATCAACGCCGACTATCGTTCCTGAGTCGGCGTCCAGCATGATGGAAAGGTAATGAACGCAATGGTCAAGAGAAGGGTTCATGTGGCGGCCGCCGCCATCGTCAGCCGCGATAGCCGGCAGGTGCTGATCGCCCGGCGCCCCTCCACCGTGGATCAGGGCGGGCTCTGGGAGTTTCCCGGCGGCAAGCTGGCACCCTACGAGACCGGTTTCGAGGCCCTCAAGCGCGAGCTGCACGAGGAGCTGGGGGTGGAGATTCGCCGCGCCCAGCCGCTGATCCGCGTGCACCACGAGTACCCGGACAAGCATATCCTGCTGGACGTGTGGCAGGTCCATGACTTCGCCGGCGAGCCCTTCGGCCGCGAGGGTCAGGCGGTGCGCTGGGTGCCCATGGAGGAGCTCTACAACTACCCCTTCCCGGCGGCCAACCTGCCGATCCTGCGGGCGGTGATGCTGCCCACCGAGTACCTGATCAGCGACGAGGAGGCCGATGACGAGGTCTTCCTGGAGAAGCTGGCGCGGGCACTCACCGAGGACGGGGTACGCCTGGTGCAGTTGCGCGCCAAGTCGCTGGATCGCGACGCCTACCTGGCCCGGGCCGAGAAGGCCCTGGCCCTGTGTCGCGAGCATGGCGCCCAGCTGCTGCTCAATGGCGAGCCGGAGCTGCTGGAGGCCGTGGATGCCGACGGCATCCACCTGACCAGCGAGCGGCTGATGCAGCTGGAGCGGCGCCCCATCGCCGAGGGCAAGTGGCTCTCCGCCTCCACCCACGACAAGGCGCAGCTGGACCAGGCCGCGCGCATCGGCTGCGACTTCGTGACCCTGTCGCCGCTGCGCACCACGCCGTCCCACCCGGAGGTGGCGCCGCTGGGCTGGCACGACTTCCAGCAACTGGTCGAGACCGCCGGGATGCCGGTCTTCGCCCTGGGCGGCATGACCCGGTTCGATGCCGACCATGCCCGGGCCGTGGGCGCCCAGGGGATCGCCTCGATCCGCGATTTCTGGAAATAACCGAAGAAGCTGGAAGAGCGGCGCGTTGCGCCTGGAAGCTCGAAGCTGGAAGAAAACCGCCCCCATGGCCTGGCCATGGGGGCGGTTTACATTACGCTGCTGTGCAGCCCGCGCGAAGCGCCTTAGTCCCGGTAGCGCCGGGTCAGTTCGCCATAGGCATCGATACGGCGATCGCGAAGGTAGGGCCAGATGCGCCGGGTCTCCTCGCCGCGGGCCATATCGACCTCCACCAGCAGGGTCTGGGCCTCCTCGCCGGCATGGGCCAGCAGCTCGCCCTGGGGGCCGCAGATAAAGCTGCCGCCCCAGAAGTCGATGCCCGGGCCGACCCCGGAGTGGTCCGGCTCGTGGCCGACCCGGTTGGCGACCACCACCGGCAGGCCATTGGCCACCCCATGGGCGCGCTGGATCAGCGTCCAGGCGTCTTTTTGGCGACCCTTCTCGGCGTCCTCGTCCGGCGGATGCCAGCCGATGGCGGTGGGGTAGAGCAGCAGCTCGGCGCCGGCCAGGGCCATCAGTCGCGCCGCCTCCGGATACCACTGATCCCAGCACACCAGCACCCCGAGGCGCCCCAGGGAGGTCTCGATGGGGGCGAAGCCCTGGCCGGGGCCGTCGGCATCGCCGGGGGTGAAGTAGAACTTCTCGTAGAAGGCCGGATCGTCGGGGATATGCATCTTGCGGTAGTGGCCCACCGCCCCCTGGGCGCGGTCATAGACCACCGCGGTGTTGTGGTAGAGGCCGGCGGCGCGGCGCTCGAACAGCGAGCCCACCAGGACGATATCCAGCTCCGCGGCGAGCGCCGCCAGGCGGCTGCCGGTGGGACCGTCCAGGGGTTCGGCCAGGTCGAAGAGGTCGGGATCCTCGTACTGGCAGAAGTAGTGGGTGGCGTGGAGTTCCTGGAGCAGCACCAACTGGGCGCCCTGGGCGGCCAGCTCGCGCACCCGGGCCTCGCTCTCGGCCAGGCTCTTCGCCTTGTCGGGCCAGGCGGCCTGTTGTACCAGGCCCACCTTCAGGGTCTTGGTCATCGTCTCTCTCCGTCGTTCGGGCCCTCAGGCCAGGCTGCCCCGGGGCAGCTGCATGGTCAGGCAGTGCAGGCTGCCATGTTGGCGAATCACCACCGAACAGTCGATGGGCAGGATGTCGCGGTCGGGGAAGGCCTCGGCCAGGGCCGCCAGGGCCCGGCTGTCCGCCGCGTCGCCATAGGTGGGTACCAGGACGGCGCCGTTGATGATCAGGAAATTGGCATAGGTGGCCGGCAGGCGGTGGCCGTCCTCCGGGTCGAAGCAGGGCGCCGGCCAGGGCAGCGGAATCAGCCGGTAGGCCTGGCCGTCGGCGCGCCTCAGGGCCTTCAGTTCCGCCTCCATGGCCGAGAGCGCCGCATGGTGGGGGTCGCTCGGGTCGTCGCAGCGCACATAGGCGATGGTCCCGGGGTCGCAGAAGCGCGCCAGGGTATCGATATGGCTGTCGGTGTCGTCCCCCTCCAGGTGGCCATGGCGCAGCCACAGCACCCGCGTGACGCCGAAGTCCTCGGCCAGGTGCGCCTCGATGGCGGCGCGATCCAGGCCGGCGTTGCGGTTGGGGTTGAGCAGGCAGGCCTCGGTGGTCAGCAGGGTGCCCTCGCCGTCGCTCTCGATGCCGCCGCCCTCGAGGATCAGCGCCCGGGAGGTCAGGGGCGCGGCGAAGACGCCCGCCTCGGCCAGGCGCCGGCTCAGGGTGTTGTCGAGGCCGGCCTCGAACTTGCCGCCCCAGCCGGTGAAGACGTAGTCGAGCAGCTCCACCCGGCCGTCGCGTTCGATGCCGAGGGGGCCATGGTCCCGGGCCCAGGTGTCGTCGGCGACGGCGACGACCAGGGTCAGCCGCTCGGCGGCCACGCCGCGGTGGGCGAAGCGCTCGGCCAGGCGCGCCCGGTCGGCCTCGCTGGGCACGGCGATCAGCACCCGCTGGTAGCGGGCGATGGCCACCACCATGGCCTCCAGGGTGGCCTCGATCAGGCTCAACTGGGGGGCCCAGTCGCTGGTCGGGCTCGGCCAGGTGAGCTGGATGGCGTCCTGGGGATGCCACTCGGGGAACAAGCGCTTGGCCATGGGGTCTTCTCTTCCTGTGTCGCCGGGGCGGGAAAGGGCGCAATTTAGGGTGGCGTCGTCCGCGATGCAAGCCCAGAATGGCCGCCCTGCGGGGATTACCGTTGCCTGAGGGCGTTGGGGGCAGGTCGGAGCAAAGCGTCTTTTTCAGGGGTGAGGAGGATTCCTCCGAACGGGTAGGTCATGGATGGCCTACCCCGGCCCTGCAAGCGGAGCAGGATGCGAGAGCGCCGCAGGAAAAAGTCGAGCGCCCAGGGATGGGTTCACAGCGCCTTTGCGAAGTGCCTGCCCCCAAGTTAGCCCCGGCAGGCCTTTCTATGGCTCTGCCGTGCAGGCCGTAACGAAAAACCGTACCATGGGCGCCCGCCGACAAGGAATCGATTGCGATGCTCGACCGTCTGCCTTTCCTGCTGGGATTGCGTTATGTCCGCGCCAAACGGCGCAACCACTTTATCTCCTTTATCTCCCTGACCTCGATGCTGGGCCTCACCCTGGGGGTGGCGGTGCTGATCCTGGTGCTGTCGGTGATGAACGGCTTCGACCAGGAGCTGCGCACCCGCATCCTGGGCATGGTGCCCCATACCAAGATCGAGGCCCGCGGCGGCCTGGTGGAGTGGCAGGCCCTGGCCGAGCGGCTCGCCCAGCGCGAGCGGGTGATCGGCGCCGCCCCCTATGTGGAACAGCAGGGCATGTTCTCGGTGGGCGGACGCAACCAGGGCGCCATGGTCAACGGTGTCCATCCCGAGTGGGAGGGCCGCGTCTCCATTATCGACGAGCATATGCGCGAGGGCAGCCTGGATGAGCTCCAGCCCGGCGAGTGGAATATCGTGCTTGGCTCGCTCTTGGCGCGCCAGCTGGGCGTCGGGGTGGGCGACCGGGTGACCCTGCTGGTGCCCGAGGCCTCGATCACCCCGGCGGGGGTCTTCCCGCGGCTCAAGCGTTTCACGGTGAGCGGTATCTTCAGCGTCGGGGCCGACCTGGACGCCAGCCTGGCCTACGCCAATATCGAGGACATGCAGACCCTGGCGCGCCTGGGCGAGGCCGTGGAGGGGCTGCGCCTGGAGCTCGACGACCTCTTCGTGGCCGGCGACGAGACCCGGGCCATCATCGATGAGCTGGGCGGCGGCTATCGTGGCCTCGACTGGACCTACTCCCACGGCAACCTCTTCCAGGCGATCCAGATGGAGAAGCGCATGATCGGCCTGTTGCTGACGGTGATCATCGCCGTGGCCGCCTTCAATATCGTCTCGACCCTGGTGATGGTGGTCACCGACAAGCACGCCGATATCGCCATCCTGCGCACCATCGGCGCCACGCCGGCCTCCATCATGGGCATCTTTATCGTCCAGGGGCTGGCCATCGGCCTGATCGGCATCCTGATCGGGGTGGTGGCCGGGGTGCTGCTGGCCCTGGGCATCGCCGATATCATCGGCTGGTTCGAGGCGCTGTTCGGTATCCAGTTCCTCGACGCCGGGGTCTATTTCATCAGCTATCTGCCGTCGCGGCTGATCTGGAGCGATGTGATCAATATCGTCGCCGCGGCCCTGGTGCTGACCTTCCTGTCGACCCTCTATCCCGCCTGGAAGGCCTCCCGTGTCCAGCCCGCGGAGGTGCTGCGCTATGAATAGCCAAGGAACCACTATGCAAGACGTCGTCCAGGGAGCGCGCGGCGAGGCGCCGGTGATGCTGAGCTGCGAGGGCCTGACCAAGACCTATCGGGAGGGGCCCCAGGACCTGACCGTGCTGCACGAGCTGGACCTCGGCGTGCGCGCCGGCGAGCGGGTCGCGGTGGTGGGCAGTTCCGGCTCCGGCAAGACCACCCTGCTCAACCTGCTGGGGGGCCTCGACCGTCCCAGCGGCGGCAGCGTCAAGGTGGCGGGGCAGTGCCTGGCGGAGCTCGGCGAGGCGGCCCTGGGGCGCTTTCGCAATCGCCATATCGGCTTCGTCTACCAGTTTCACCATCTGCTGGCGGAGCTGACCGCCCTGGAGAACGCCGCCCTGCCGCTGATCATCCGCGGTCAGAAGCGCCATGAGGCGGTGGCGAGGGCGGCAGAGATCCTCGAGCGGGTGGGCATGGCGGCGCGGGGGGATCACAAGCCCGGCGAGCTCTCCGGCGGCGAGCGTCAGCGGGTGGCCATCGCCCGGGCGCTGATCACCGACCCCAGCCTGGTACTGATGGACGAGCCCACCGGCAACCTGGACCAGCACACCGCCGCCAGCATCCTGGCATTGATGGACGAACTGGCCTCGAGCGCCGCCTGCGCCTTCGTGGTGGTGACCCATGACCCGGCCCTGGCCGCCCATCAGGATCGGGTGCTGCGCCTCAACGAGGGGCGGCTGCAGCCGGAGTAGTCGGCCGGTTCGCGATCTGCATGGATGACGGCGCCTGCGGGCGCCGTCGTCGTTCAGGCGCTGGGCTTGTCGCCGCGGCGCCGGCGTCGGCGATGGCGGCGCCGCTTCCAGCTGCGCACCACGTGCCAGCGCCACAGCAGCCTGACGCCCAGGTTGGCGGCCAGGCCCACCACCACCGCCGCCACCAGGGAGCCCAGGGCCAGGGTCGGCAGGATCTCCAGCAGCTGTTCCGCCACCCAGCGGGTGGAGAGTTGGTCCGGGGCCTCCCGGGCCGGGGTGTCGAGCAGCCAGGCACCGAGGCGATAGTTGCCATAGAAGATCAGCGGCATGGTCAGGGGGTTGGTGATCCACACCAGGCCCACCGACAGCGGCAGGTTGCAGCGCAGCAGCCAGGCGCCGAAGGCGGCCACCACCATCTGGAAGGGGATCGGCAGCAGGGCGCTGAACAGGCCGACCATAAAGGCATTGGCCACGCCACGCCGCGACAGCACCCACAGGGAGGGGCTGCCGATCCAATGACTCATGAAGCGCAACGAGCGGTTGCGCTTGAGCGTCTCCGGATGGGGCATGTAGCGCTGTAGCAGGCGGCGCGGCATCGAAGTCTCGCAGTGGGCTGACGGCGATCCGGCTATTATCCATACAAGCATCATGGGCCGCCATCGCCATACCGGGGGGCGGCGGGAGCAAGGGAATGCGTATCGGATGGGCCTGGCCCCTGGCGCTGGCCACCATCGCCGGCACCCTGCTGGGGTACCTGGCGCCGCCGGGGCTGATCGAGGGCGGGGTGTTGCTGGCGCTGGGGCTGCGCCGCCATCGCGGGGCGCTGCTTCTGCTGCTGGTGGTCGCCGTGACCGCCGGCCAACTGCTCTGGCGCCAGCAGGCCGAGCTGGCCGAGGGGTTGTCTCGCCAGACCCTGATCGTCGAGGGGCGCCTGACCGAGGTGCGTCACCAGGGGGCACTGGCGCGCCTGCGCCTGAGGGTGGCGGCCTGCGTTCCCCTGGAGGCCGGTCGACTGCCCTGCGATACCCTGCGCCAGCTACGCCTGAGCCATTATGCTCCTCCCGACGAGATGGCGGCGGGGGAGTCCTGGCGCCTGGCGGTGCGGTTACGGCCGCCCGCAGGGCTCAGCAACCCCACCGGCTTCGATTATCGCGCCTGGCTATGGCGGGAGGGGATCGATGCCACCGGCTATGTGCGCGCCGAGCCGGTACCCGAGCGCCTGGCGCCGGCCGCGGCCTCGCCGCGGGACCTGGCCCTGGCCCATCTCGCGTCGCGGGAGCTGCCCGATGGCGCCCGGCGCTGGCTGGCGGCCCTGACCCTGGGCGCCAGCGAGTCACTGACCCCGGCGGACTGGGAGCGCCTCAATGCCACCGGGACCACCCACCTGGTGGTCATCTCGGGGCTGCATGTGGGGCTGGTGGCCGGCTTTGCGCTGCTACTGGGGCGAGGCGTCGCGCGCCTGGTGACGCCCCGGGCCTGGCGGCTGGCGCTCTGGCCCTGGTGGTTGGCGGCGTTGGCCGCCGGCGCCTATGCCAGCCTGGCGGGGTTGGCGCCGCCGGCGCTGCGCGCCCTGGTGATGGCCCTGATCGGCCTCTGGGTGGCCAGCGGGCGTCATGCCCCGGGGCCCTGGCAGGGGTGGTGGCTGGCGCTGGCCGTGGTGCTGCTGCTCGATCCCCTGTCGCTGTGGCGTCCCGGCCTGTGGCTCTCCTTCCTGGCGGTGGCGCTGTTGATCCTGATCTGGCAGGGGCGGCCGCGTCCCCGGGGCGTGCGCGGCTGGCTATGGGCCCTGGTGCGTACCCAGTGGCTGCTGGCGCCGTGGATGGCCGCGGCGGTATTGCTGGCCTTCGACCGGCTGGCCACGGCGGCGCCCCTGGTCAACCTGCTCGCGGTGCCCCTGGTCAGCCTGGCGCTGGTGCCCCTGGGACTGCTGGGCTGGTTGCTGGCCTGGGCGCCGCCGCTGTCGGGGGCCTGCTGGTGGCTGTTCGCCGAGCTGGTGGTCGCCCTCGAGGCGCTGCTGGAGGCGAGCCTGCGCTGGTTGCCGCCCTGGTACCCCGAGTCCTGGGAGCGCCTCCCGCTGGCCCTCGGGCTGGGGCTGCTGGCCCTGACCTGGGCGCTTCCCGGCCTGGCCAGGGGCTGGCGGGCCCTGGTCAGCGCCTGGCTGATGACGCTGCCGCTGTGGCTGACGCCGCCCGCGCCGGCGCCCGGCTAGGCGACGCTGCGGGTGTGGGACGTGGGCCAGGGCCAGTCGGTGGAGATCGCCACCGCCAATCATCGCCTCCTCTATGATGCCGGCCCCCGCTTCACCAGCGGCTATACGCCCCTGGCCGGGTTCTGGTCGCCGGGGCGGCGCTTCGATCGGGTGATCATCAGCCATGCCGACCTGGACCATGTCGGCGGGGTGCCGGCGCTGGCCGAGCATCGGGTGGATCATTGGCTGGCCCCAGAAGGAGAGGCGATCGGCGTGCCCTTCGCGCCCTGTCGGGCGGGCCAGGCCTGGCGCTGGGACGGCGTCGACTTTCGCCTGCTCTGGCCGCCGCCCGGGCCTCGGCCGGCGTACCAGGGCAACGATAGCTCCTGCGTGCTGCTGGTCAGCGCGGGCCAACGGCGGGTGTTGATCACCGGCGACGTGGGCCGCGAGGTGGAGCGGCGTATCCTGCGCCGAGTGCCGACGCCCCTGGACGTGCTGGTGGCGGGCCACCACGGCAGCCGTGGCAGCTCCGGGCCGCAGTTCGTGGAGCGGCTGCGACCGCGTCAAGTGATCTACAGCGCCGGGCGCGACAACCCCTTCGGGCATCCCGACGACGAGGTGGTGCGACGCTTCGCCCGTCAGGGCAGCTGTCAGTGGAGTACCGCCCTGGATGGTGCCCTGACCCTGCGCCTGGGGGCGGAGACGCGGATCGTGCCCCGGCGTCGGATCCCCTGGGCCGGTGTCGGTGGGCGTTGCCATGGGGTAGAATCGCCGCCATGGATCGGCCTCGGCCGGTGATGCTTGGCACGGACGGGAGATGCCCTCGATGGAACTGCTCGATGCCCTGATCGCGGGGGGCTGGTTGATGATTCCGCTGCTCGGCTGTTCCCTGGTGGCCATGGTGATCATCATCGAACGCCTCTGGACCCTGCGCGCCGGGCGCATCGCGCCCCTGGGCCTGGGGCAGGAGGTCTGTACCCTGATCGATCAGGGCCAGGTCAATCTCTACTGGCTGGAAGGGCACTCGCCCCTGGGCGGCATCCTGGCGGCGGGGCTGCGCAATGCGCGCCTGGGCCACGAGCAGGTCCGCGCCCGCCTCCAGGAGGCGGCCACCGCGGTGATCCACGACATGGAGCGCTTCCTCAGTCCCCTGGGCACCATCGCCGCCATCACGCCGCTGATCGGCCTGCTGGGCACCGTGGTGGGGATGATCGAGGTCTTCTCGGTGATCGTCACCGCCGACGGGGTGGAGCGCACCGCCGACCTGGCCGGGGGCATCTCCCGGGCCCTGGTGACCACCGCCGCCGGCCTGACGGTGGCGATCCCGGCACTGATGTTCCATCGCTACTTCCAGCGCCGGGTGGAGGACATCACGGTGCGCATGGAGGAGCAGGCGGGGCTGCTGGTGGAGTACCTGGCCCATCACCAGGGCGAGGTCCGCCTCGATGATCGTCGCGGTGGGGCGGCGGAGGCCCGGGCATGAGGTTTCCCCGGCGGCGGCGCGATGCGGTGGAGGTCAACCTGACCCCGCTGATCGACGTGGTCTTCCTGCTGTTGATCTTCTTTATGGTCTCCACCACCTTCGAGACCCGCCAGGCCCTGGAGCTGATCCTGCCCCAGAGCCGCGAGGCCGCGCCCCTGGAGGCATCGCCGGTGACCCTGGTGATCACCGCCGAGGGCGAGTATCGCCTGGCCGGGGAGGCCCTGGCGGCCACGGGCCTGAAGGCCGCCCTGGGGGAGCGGGCCGAGGCGGCCCGGGAGCACGGGCTGATTCTCGAGGCCGATGGCCGCGCCGCCCACGCCGCCGTGGTCACCGCCCTGGACCTGGCCGGGAGCCTGGGCATTCAACGCATTCGTATCGCCACCCGCGAGGGTGACGCCACCACGCCGTAACGGAGTCACCGTGACACAGCAATCGGGCTGGAATCTCTACAAGCGTCTGCTGGGCTATGTCAGGCCCCACTGGAAGTCCTTCCTCCTGGCGGTGCTGGGCTATGTGATCTACGCCGCCTCCAGTACCGCCCTGGCGGAGATGATGAAGCAGTTGATCGACGGCATTCAGACTCCCGATGCCGCCTTTCGCCTCTTCCTGCCGCTGTTCGTGGTGGGCATGTTCGCCGCCCGCGGGGTAGGGACCTTCCTCGGCACCTACTTCATGAGCCAGGTGGCCCGCAACGTGGTCCACGCGCTGCGCTGCAATGTGTTCGATCATATGCTGCGCCTGCCCGGGCGCTTCTTCGATGCCCACTCCAGCGGCCACCTGATCTCCCGGGTCACCTACCATGTGGAGCAGGTCACCGGGGCGGCCAGCAATGCCATCACCATCCTGCTGCGGGAGGGCCTCTTCGTCCTCGGCCTGCTCGGGTACCTGCTGTGGACCAACTGGCTGCTGACCCTGGTGTTCCTCGGCGTGACGCCGCTGATCGCCGGGGTGGTGAGCTATGCCAGCAAGCGCTTCCGGCGCCTCTCCGGGCGCATCCAGCACTCCATGGGCGACGTCACCCATGTGGCCTCCGAGGCCCTCGCCGGCTACCGGGTGGTGCGCACCCATGGTGCCGAGGAGTACGAGCGGCGCCGCTTCGCCGCCGCCAGCGACGATAACCGCCAGCAGAGCATGAAGGAGGCGCTGACCAAGGCGGTCAGCACCCCGGTGATCCAGCTGCTGGTGGCCCTGGCCCTGGCCGGCCTGGTGTGGCTGGCCATGGCGCCGGCGCTGATGGAGGAGATGAGCGCCGGCGAGTTCGTGGCCTTTATCACCGCCGCCTCGCTGATGGCCAAGCCGGTGCGCCAGCTCACCGAGATCAACAGCGAGATCCAGAAGGGCATCGCCGCCTCCGCCGAGCTCTTCGGCCTGCTCGAGGAGGCCCCGGAGCCCGACGAGGGGAGCCATGAGGTGCCCCGATTGCAGGGGCGCCTGAGCTTCGAGGGGGTACGCTTCGCCTATGGCGAGGACCAGCCCGAGGTGCTCAAGGGCATCGACCTCGAGGTCGAGCCCGGCGAGATGATCGCCGTCGTCGGCCGCTCCGGCAGCGGCAAGACCACCCTGGTCAACCTGTTGCCGCGCTTCTACGCGCCGACCGCCGGACGCATCCGGCTCGACGGCACGCCCCTGGACGACTACCGGCTGCAGCCGCTGCGCCGCCAGATCGCCCTGGTCTCGCAGCAGGTGACCCTGTTCAACGCCAGCATCACCGAGAACATCGCCTATGGCGACGAGCGCCCGGACCCGGCGGCGGTGGAGGCGGCGGCCCGCGCCGCCTATGCCCATGAATTTATCGAGCGCCTGCCCGAGGGCTATGCCACCGTGGTGGGCGACAACGGCGTGATGCTCTCCGGCGGCCAGCGCCAACGCCTGGCCATCGCCCGGGCCATCTACAAGGATGCCCCCATCCTGATCCTCGACGAGGCCACCTCGGCCCTGGACAGCGAGTCGGAGCGCTATATCCAGCGTGCCCTGGAGACCCTCTGCCAGGGGCGCACCACCTTCGTGATCGCCCACCGGCTCTCGACCATCGAGCGCGCCGACCGCATCCTGGTGATGGAGCAGGGCGAGATCATCGAGGCGGGACGCCACGCCGAGCTGCTGGCCCGGGACGGCGCCTACGCGGCCCTGCACCGCCTGCAATTCCAGGAGGTCCCGCCGGCATGAGTCTCGAGCTCGGTGATCCTTGGCAAGCGGCGCCGCGACGCGGCCACCTGACCTGGCCTGCCATGCCAGGAGGTCGCCCGGCATGAGTGGTGGTCTTGGCGAGCGCTGGCTGGCGGCGGCCTATCGCGGCGCGCCCTGGCTGGTGCCGCTGCGTCCCCTGGAGGCGCTCTACCGCTGGGCGGTAAGGCGCCGGGGGGCGGCCTACGCCGAGGGCCGGAAGCCGGTCTGGCGGGCCCCGGTGCCGGTGATCGTGGTGGGTAACCTGACCCTCGGCGGCACCGGCAAGTCGCCCCTGGTGGCCTGGCTGGCGGCGCACCTCAAGGCCCGGGGTTATGCGCCGGGCATCCTCTCCCGGGGCTATGGCGGGCGCAGCGACGCCTACCCGCTGTGGGTCAGCGCCGAGACCTCGGTGACGGCCTGCGGCGACGAGCCGGCGATGCTGGCGGCCCAGACCGGGGTGCCCCTGGTGGTGGATCCGGATCGCCCCCGGGGCGCCCGACGGCTGCTGGAGGCGGGCTGCGATATCCTGATCAGCGACGATGGCCTCCAGCATCTAGCCCTGGGGCGCGACCTGGAGCTGGTGGTGGTGGATGGCGCCCGGGGCTTCGGCAATGGTCGCTGCCTGCCCGCCGGGCCCCTGCGCGAGCCCCTGACGCGGTTGGCCAGCGTGGAGGCGGTGATCATCAACGGCGAGCCGGCCTTCGCGCCCCCGGAGGGGGCCCATCGGATGGCCCTCGAGCCCAGCGCCTGGCGCCGGGTCGCCGACGGCGAGGCCCGGCCGCTTGGTTCGCCGCCCTTCACCGGGCCGGTGCATGGGGTGGCGGGAATCGGCAACCCGGGGCGCTTCTTCGCCACCCTGGCGCGCCTGGGCCTGGCGGTGACGCCGCATCCCTTCGCCGATCATCACCGCTTCGTGGCCGCCGACCTCGATTTCGGCGACGATCGCCCGGTGGTGATGACCGCCAAGGATGCGGTCAAGTGCCGCGACTTCGCCTCCCCGGCCTACTGGGCCCTGGAGGTGGAAGCGCGGCCCGAGACGACTTTCATTGAGTGGCTCGACGGGCGGCTCGATACCCTGAACCCAGTCCCGACACGGGAGAGATAACGATGGACAAGGAATTGCTGGCCATGCTGGTCTGCCCGCTCTGCCAGGGCAAGCTCAAGTACGACCGGGAGGCCGCCGAGCTCAGGTGCCACTACGATGGCCTGGCCTTCCCGATTCGCGACGGCATTCCGGTGATGCTGGAGGAGGAAGCCCGGGTCATGGACGTGGACGAGAAGCTCGGCAAGGGGCCGGGGGCGACGCCATGAGTCGGGGGGTGATCGCGGTAATTCCGGCGCGCTACGCCTCTTCGCGGCTGCCCGGCAAGCCGCTGTTGGAGATCGCCGGCGAGCCCATGGTGGTACGGGTCTGGCGCCAGGCCCGGGCCAGCGGCGCCGACCGGGTGGTGGTGGCCACCGACGACGCGCGCATTCGTGACGCGGTCGAGGCGGCCGGCGGCGAGGCGCTGATGACCCGCGCCGATCATCCCTCCGGCACCGATCGCCTGGCCGAGGTGGCCGATGCGTTGGGCCTGGACGACGAGGCGATCCTGGTCAACGTCCAGGGCGACGAACCGCTGTTGCCGCCGGCGTTGATTGATCAGGTGGCCCAGCGCCTGGCGGATGATGATACGGCGGCCATGGCCACCCTGGCGGAGCCGATCCAGGACGTGGAGACCCTCTTCAACCCCAATGTGGTCAAGGTGGTGCGGGACCTGAGCGGCGCCGCCCTCTATTTTTCCCGGGCGCCCCTGCCCTGGGATAGGGAGGCCTGGAATCGCGAGGCCTTCGCCGCCCGCCCGGAGCGGCTGAGCAGCGACGCCTGGCTGCGCCATATCGGCCTCTATGCCTACCGTGCCCGCTTCCTGCGGGACTACCGCGACTGGCGGCCCACCCCCCTGGAGCAACTGGAACAGCTGGAACAGCTGCGTGCCCTCCAGCATGGCCGGCGTATCCTGGTGGCCCTGAGTCGGGAGCCCCATCCCGCCGGCGTCGATACCGCCGAGGACCTGGCGCGGGTACGGGCCCTGGTGGCAGGGCAGGGGGGCCAGGCGTGATGCGGGTGCTCTTCGTCTGCCTGGGCAATATCTGCCGCTCGCCCACCGCCGAGGGGGTCTTCCGCCAGCGGCTGAGTGCCGCGGGGCTCGCCGAACGGGTCGACGTGGACTCCTGCGGCACCGCCGGCTGGCATATCGGCAAGGCGCCGGATCCGCGCACCCGCGCCGCCGCGGCGACCCGCGGCTACGACCTCGCGGCGCTGCGCGCCCGTCAGCTGCATGACGATGACTTCCACGCCTTCGACTACCTGCTGGCCATGGATCACGCCAACCTGGCGGAGCTGGAGGCGCGCCGCCCCGCCGACTGTCGAGCGCATCTCGGCCTCTTCCTCGACTTCGCCGGGAGCCCCGGCCAGGCGGTACCCGATCCCTACTATGGCGGCGCCGAGGGCTTCGATCGTGTCCTCGACCTGGTGGAAGCCGCCGCCGATGGCCTGGTGGCGGAGCTCGAACGTCGCCTGGAGGCGCGTCCGTGAGCGAGGCCTTATATCCCGAGTTGCGCCATGAGCATCCCCTGGACGGCCTGAATACCCTGGGGCTGAGCGCCCGGGCGGCGCATTTCATGCGCCTGGCCCATGAGGCCGAGCTGGCGCCGGCCCTGGCCCTGGCGGCGCAGCGGGGCTGGCCGGTGAGCCTGCTGGGCGGTGGCAGCAACCTGATCCTCGCCCCGCACCTGGACGGCCTGGTGTTGCAGCCCGGCTTCAGTGATTGCGAGCTGACCCCGGGAGCCGACGGCAGCGTCGGGGTGCGGGTGGCGGCGGGGCATGACTGGCACGCCCTGGTGATGGCCATGGCCGCTCGCGGTCTCTGGGGCCTGGAGAACCTGGCGCTGATCCCGGGCCAGTGTGGCGCCGCTCCCATCCAGAATATCGGTGCCTACGGGGTCGAGCTGGCCGAGGTACTGGAGGCGGTGGAACTGCGTCACCTGGACGATGGCCGCGCCGAGACCCTGGGCGTCGAAGCGTGCGCCTTCGGCTATCGCGATAGCCTCTTCAAGGGCGAACTGGCCGGCCGGGTGATGATCACCCACCTGCGCCTGCGGCTCTCGACGCGTCCCCGGCCCCGGCTCGACTACGGCGACCTGGGGCGGCGGGTCGGCAAGGCGCCCAGCCCCGCGGATGTGGCCGAGGCGGTCTGTGCCATTCGCCGCGAGAAGCTGCCCGACCCCGGCGAGCTGGCCAATGCCGGGAGTTTCTTCAAGAACCCGCTGGTGGCCGCGACCCAGGCCGAGGCCTTGCTCGACGACCATCCGACGATGCCGCACTTCCCCCAGCCCGATGGGCGGGTCAAGCTGGCCGCCGGCTGGCTGATCGACCAGTGCGGCCTCAAGGGCTGGCGAGAGGGCCCCTTCGGCGTCCATGAGCGCCAGGCCCTGGTGCTGGTGCATCATGGCGGTGGCGATGCCCGGGGCCTGCTGGCCTTCGCCGAACGAGTCGCCGAGCGGGTGCGGAGTCGCTTCGGAGTGGCGCTGGAGCGGGAGCCACGGCTGATGGGTCGCTTCGACTAGAAAGTCTGCCCCCGTATTCCCGGCCCCTAACGACAAAGGCCCGTGGCGATTTGCCACGGGCCTTTGTCGTTAGGCCTTGGTCAGGCCTTGGGTAAGACGCCAAGAGGCCCCGCCCGAGGCGGGGCCTGTGCCCTTACTGGCCGTCTTCGGTCTGCTCCCGACGGCGCTGCTCGCGGGGGTCGTTATGCGCCCGACGGCGGCGGCGCCGAGTCGGTGCGGCCTCGGCCTTGGCTTCGTCCTCTTGCTTCACCTCGGGCTTGGCCTCGGCTTTGGCTTCCGGCTGCTTGGCTTCGGCTTTTACCTCGGGCTTGGCTTCGGCTTTTACCTCGGGCTTGGCTTCGGCTTTCACCTCGGACTTGGCCTCGGACTTGGCGTCCTGAGCCTTGGCCTCCGGTTGCTTGGCCTCGGCTTTGGCTTCCGGCTGCTTGGCTTCGGCTTTTACCTCGGGCTTGGCTTCGGCTTTTTCCTCGGGCTTGGCTTCCGGCTGCTTGGCTTCGGCTTTTACCTCTGACTTGGCTTCCGGCTGCTTGGCTTCGGCTTTTACCTCGGGCTTGGCTTCGGCCTTGGCCTCGGCTTTTTCCTCGGGCTTGGCCTCGGCTTTGGCTTCCGGCTGCTTGGCTTCGGCTTTCACCTCGGACTTGGCGTCCTGAGCCTTGGGCGCTTGCTTGGCCTCGGGCTGCTTGGCTTCGGCTTCCGGTTGCTTGGCTTCGGCTTTTGCTTCCGGTTGTTTGGCTTCGGCTTTGGCTTCCGGTTGCTTCGGCTCGGGCTTGGCTTCCGGCTGCTTGGCCTCGGGCTTGGCGTCCTGGGCCTTGGCCTCCGGCTGTTTCGGCTCGGGCTTGGTATCCTGAGCCTTGGGCTCCGGTTGCTTGGCCTCGGGCTTGGCTTCGGCTTTCACCTCGGACTTGGCGTCCTGAGCCTTGGGCGCTTGCTTGGCCTCGGGCTTGGCCTCCGGCTGCTTGGCATCCTGGGCCCTAGCTTCGGCTTTTGCCTCGGGCGTGGCGTCGGCCTGCTCACCCTCCTGCTGGGCCTGGGCGAGCAGCTTCTGCTGTTCGGCCTCGGCCTGGGGGTTGATGGCATGCTGGCGGGTGCGCTGGCGCGGGTTGTTGCGGATGCGCTTGGGCTCGCCGCTGGTCTCGGCCTTCTCCCGAGGCTTGTCCTGGGCCTTCTCCTGTGCGCGGGGCGCCGACTTGGGGGCCTCGGCCTTGGCCTCCGGCTTGCCGGTGTCGCGGCCGGGCTTGGTATCCCCGCCCTGGCGACGGTTGTCATCCTGGCGGTTGCGGCCACGGCCACCCCGGTTGTCCTGGCGTGACTCGCTGTCGCCACGACCGCCGCGGCGGTTATCCCGCTGACCCTGGCTGCGTCCACCGTCGCGGCGGCTGTCGCCGTCCTGGCGTCTCTCCTGGGACTTCTCCTGACGACCGTCCTGCGCCTGACGGCTCTCCTGAGACTGGCGCCCTTCTCGGGGCTGACGGCTCTCCTGGCCCTGGCGGCCGCGGCGGTTGCCAGCGCGGCCCTGGCGGTCGCCGCGGTTGTCCTGGCGGGCCTGGGGGGCCTCAGGCTTGGCCTGGCGCTCGCCCTGATCGGCAGCGCGGCTCTCGGCCTCGCCGCCCAGCAGCTTGCCCAGTCCCTTGACCAGGCGGGAAATCAGGCCGCCGCCCTCGACGGGGGTCGCCGCCTGGGGCTTCGAGGGCGCCTGGGAAGCCGGTTGCGCCTGGGACTTGGCCGGCTCCGGGGTGCTGGGCTCCTCGCGCAGGGAGGCCGGTGCCGGGGCGTTATGGGTCACGCTCTTGACCGCGGCCTCGGCCCGGGGTGCCGGCTTCTCGAAGGAGGGATCCGGCTCCTTGCCCACCTCGGTGTCGGTGGAGAGTTCGAAGCTCGATTTGTCACTGTCGTCCTGTTCGCTCAGGTGGTCGTCGCGCAGGCGCTGGACGTCGTAGTGGGGGGTGTCCATCTCCGGGTTGGGCAGCAGCACCACCTGGACCCCCTGGCGGCGCTCGATATCCGCCAGCACCCGACGCTTCTCGTTGAGCAGGTAGGTGGCCACCGGCACCGGCAGGATGGCGCGGATCTGGGCGCTGCGTTCCTTCATCGCCTCTTCCTCGATCAGGCGCATGATCGAGAGCGACAGGGAGCGCACGTCGCGGATGGTGCCCTGGCCGTTACAGCGCGGGCAGACCACGCCGCTGGTCTCGCCGAGCGACGGGCGCAGGCGCTGGCGGGACATCTCCATCAGGCCGAAGCGCGAGATGCGGCCGATCTGCACCCGGGCGCGATCCAGCTTGAGGGCGTCGCGCATGCGGTTCTCGACCTCGCGCTGGTTGCGCGCCGGGCTCATGTCGATAAAGTCGATCACCACCAAGCCGCCGATATCCCGCAGGCGCAGCTGGCGGGCGATCTCGTCGGCGGCCTCGCTGTTGGTCTGCAGGGCGGTCTCCTCGATATCGCTGCCACGGGTGGCCCGGGCGGAGTTGATATCGATGGAGACCAGCGCCTCGGTATGGTCGATGACGATGGAGCCGCCGGAGGGCAGCTTCACTTCCCGCTCATAGGCGGTCTCGATCTGCGACTCGATCTGGAAGCGCGAGAAGAGTGGCACCTCGTCGGCGTAGAGCTTGATCTTCTGCTGGTAGGAGGGCATCACCTGGCGGATAAAGCCCAGCGCCTCCTGGTGAATCGCCTCGCTGTCGATCAGCACCTCGCCGATGTCCTGGCGCAGGTAGTCGCGCATGGCGCGGATGATGACGTTGGACTCGCGGTAGATCAGGAAGGGGGCGGGGCGCTTGCCGGCCTCCTCGGTGATCGATTCCCACACCTGCACCAGGTAGTCCAGGTCCCACTGCAGCTCCTCGGCGGAGCGGCCGATCCCGGCGGTGCGCACGATCACGCCCATCTTCTCCGGCATCGTCAGCTGGCCCATGGCCTCCTTGAGCTGGCTGCGCTCCTCGCCTTCGATGCGCCGCGAGATACCGCCGGCCCGGGGGTTGTTGGGCATCAGTACCAGGAAGCGGCCGGCCAGGGAGATAAAGGTGGTCAGGGCGGCGCCCTTGTTGCCGCGCTCCTCCTTGTCGACCTGGACGATCACCTCCTGACCCTCCTTCAGCACCTCCTTGATGCTGGGGCGGCCGGACGGCTCCTTGATAAAGTAGTCGCGGGAGATTTCCTTGAGGGGCAGGAAGCCGTGGCGCTCGGCGCCGAAGTCGACGAAGGCGGCTTCCAGGGAGGGTTCGACGCGGGTGATCTTGCCGCGGTAGATATTGGCTTTCTTCTGTTCCCGGGCACCGGATTCGATGTCCAGGTCGTAGAGGCGTTGTCCATCGACCAGGGCGACGCGCAGCTCTTCCGGCTGGGTCGCATTGATGAGCATCCGTTTCATGTCGTCTCGCTAGTTGGGGCGTGCCGGCAGGCAGCCCTCGAGCAACGGCGTCGACGAACCGCTGGGTGCAGCGTGCTTGTGCTCAGCGCATGTCGCGGATGCGTGTGCGCCCGGCCATATCCGGAGCCTTGTAGCGCCGCCGGTACGGCATGACCATGTTGAGTACGGGGTGGAGGCGGAACATGTCTCGGTGAGGTCGTCTCATCCGGTTCCGCGGTCACCACCAACACCTGGCATTCATCGATTCGCCAACGCCAGCCTTCGGCACGCTGTTGTTAACTCCCGTGCCCGGTCGCCATTCCATGCCAGGAAGTGAACGGCCGGGGCGGGCGTGGCGTTGCAATTCTGTTCTTTCGCTTTCGGTGCCGTGATCTCGCCGAGGCAAACATCGCGGTCACTCGATCCGTCGCTCGGGCCTGCGTGTCGATGAGGCAGGCGCAATCGCCGGGCGCTTGTCGCCCATCTGAGCGACTTCGGAATATAACAGCAATGGGTGGGTGCAGCAATTGACCTCAGCGGCCCGGGAGTGCGGTAGACTAGGGCTTTTCCACGGGTTCGACAGGAGTAGAGTGCATGGCCGAAGGGCGCGAGGTGCAGTGGGTGGAAGTCGCCGAGGGCCAGGTGGGTCAGCGCATCGATAATTTCCTGCGCACCCGTCTCAAGGGGGCCCCCAAGACCCTGGTCTATCGCATCGTGCGCAAGGGCGAGGTTCGGGTCAACAAGAAGCGGGTCAAGGCGGACTACCGCCTGGCGTTGGGCGACGTGGTACGCATTCCGCCGCTGCGCCTGGCCCCCGAGGAGGCGGTGCGCGAGGTCAGCGAGAGCCTGCGCAACCTGCTGGCCGGCAATGTGTTGCTGGAGGGGCGTGACTGGCTGGTGATCAACAAGCCCTCGGGGCTCGCCGTGCACGGCGGCAGCGGGGTCAAGATCGGCCTGATCGAGGCGTTGCGCCAGGTGCGCGAGGATCTCGACTTCCTGGAACTGGTGCATCGCCTGGATCGCGATACCTCCGGCTGCCTGCTGCTGGCCAAGTCGCGTCCGGCGCTGCTCTCCCTCAATAATGCCCTCAAGCAGCGCCAGATGGACAAGCAGTACCTGGCACTGGTGGCCGGGCGCTGGCCGGCGCGGCGCGATTTCGTCAGTGCTCGCCTCGACCGCTACGAGGCGGGGAACGGCGAGCGCCGGGTGCGGGTCGACCCGGAGGGCAAGGTGTCGCGGACCCGCTTCGCGGTGCGCGAGGCCTTCGCCGGCGCCACCCTGGTGGAGGCCGAGCCGGTCACCGGGCGCACCCACCAGATCCGCGTGCATGCCGCCCATGCCGGCCATCCGTTGCTGGGCGACGACAAGTACGGCTCCCGGGAGGGGGCGGTGCTGGCGCGGCGCCTGGGCCTGGGGCGACTCTTCCTGCATGCCGCCGCCCTGACCTTTCCCGAGCCCACCAGCGGGCGCCCGGTGCAGATCAAGGCGCCCCTGGGGGACGAGCTGGAGACGGTGTTGCGCCGGGCTCGCACTCTCTCCTGAATCGAGGAATTCATGCGTTATCGACTGATTATTTTCGACTGGGACGGCACCCTGATGGACTCGGAGTCGCGCATCGTCGGCTGCATGCAGGCGGCGGCCCGGGATGCTGATTGGGGCGAGCTTCCCGCCGAGAGCGTTCGCGATATCATCGGCCTGGGGCTGCCGGAGGCGATCGCCAGGATGTGCCCGGGCATCGCGCCGGAGCAGGCCGAACGGCTGCGTGAGCGGTATACCCACCACTTCGTCGCCGCCGACCACACCCCCATGGCGTTCTTTCCCGGGGTGGAGGAGGGCATCGCGCGGTTGCGCGGGCGCTCCGAGCAGCGCCTGGCGGTGGCCACCGGCAAGAGTCGTCGCGGCCTGAACCGGGTCTTCGCCGCCAACGGCAGCGGCGCCTGGTTTCATGCCAGCCGCACCGCCGACGAGACCCGCTCCAAGCCCCACCCGCTGATGCTCGAGGAGCTGCTGGAGGAGCTGGCGGTGCCGGTGGAAGAGGCGCTGATGGTGGGCGATACCGAGTATGACCTTGAGATGGCCCGGGCCCTGAACATGGACCGTGTCGCGGTCACCTACGGGGTGCATGCCCCGGAGCGGCTGGCGGCGAGCCGGCCCACCTTCGTGGCCGAGCGTTTCGAGGCATTGATCGATTGGTTGCACCAGTGAGCCGTGGATTGAGGAGCAGGATGTCATGAGCGATGACAAGCCCAGCGATCGCTGGACCCAAGGGCCGGAAATCCAGCCCGGCGAGACGCCTCGGCAGGCGGGCGCCGAGAACGAGGGGGCTTCCAGCGAGGATGCCGAGACCCTGCGCGAGCGCCAGCGCCTGGCCCAGGTGGAGATGCTCGACCGCTGGGTGGGCGGGGTGCTGGCGGAGCAGCGCCGGTCGCGACGCTGGACGCTGTTCTTCCGCTTCTTCTTCGCGGCGCTGATCCTCGCCTCCCTGGGCACTACCCTCTATGGGCTCTTCGTCGCCGGCCAGCCGGCGCCGGTCGCCGAGCGCCACCTGGGGGTGGTGGAGGTCAAGGGGGTGATCGACAGCGAGTCGCCGGCCAGCGCCGAGCGCATCATCGAGGGGCTCAACCGGGCCTGGCGGGCGGAGTCCGCGGCGGCGGTGGTGCTGCATATCGACAGTCCCGGGGGCAGCCCGGTGCAGTCCCAGCGCATCTACGAGGAGATTCGCCGCCTGGGCGAGCAGGGCGACAAGCCGATCTATGCGGTGATCGAGGATATCGGCGCCAGCGGGGCCTACTATATTGCCGCCGGTGCCGACGAGATCTATGCGTCGCCGGCCAGCCTGGTGGGCTCCATCGGGGTGATCTTCGCCAGCTTCGGCCTGGAGGAGGCCATCGAGCGGCTCGGCGTGGAGCGGCGGGTCTTTGCCGCCGGCGACAACAAGGCTTTCCTCGATCCCTTCTCGGCCATCGCCCCGGAGCAGGCGCGCTTCTGGCAGGCGGTGCTGGAGACCACCCATGAGCAGTTTATCGAGGCGGTGCGTGAGGGGCGTGGCGCGCGCCTGAGTGACGACCCGCAACTCTTCTCCGGCCTGGTATGGAGCGGCGAGCAGGGTCTCGAGCTGGGGCTGGTGGATGGCTTGCAGAGCCTCGATGGCCTGGCCCGTGAGATGGGCGTCGAGCGAATGCAGGACTACACCCCGCGGCTGGACCCCTTCGAGCGCCTGACCCGCCACTTCGGTGGCGTCGCCGCCGAGTGGCTCGGCCTGCCCACCACCCGGTCGCCGCTGCGTTACCAACTCCACTAACCGCCCGGGCGGCGTCCGGAGCTTCCAGCTTCCAGCTTCCAGCTTCTGGCTTTAGCCAAGCGGATCCAGGCCGGCTTCGCGCAGCAGGGCGCAGAGGCGAATCAGCGGCAGGCCGATCAGGCTATTGGGGTCGTCGCCCTCCAGGCGTTCGAAGAGGGTGATGCCCAGGCCTTCCATACGGAAGCTGCCGGCGCACTCGAGGGGGCGCTCGCGCTCGACATAGGTGGCGATCTCCGCCTCGCCGAGGCGCCGGAAGTGCACGTCGAAGGGTTCGTGGCAGACCCAGTGGCGGCCGGCGGCGGTGTCCAGCAGGGCCAGGCCGGTGAGAAAGCGCACGCGATGGCCGGAGAAGCGCGCCAGCTGGGCCCGGGCGGCGGCCTCGTCGGCGGGCTTGCCGAGGATCTCGCCGTCGAACAGGGCGACCTGGTCCGAGCCGATGATCAGGTGGCTCGGGTAGTCGTCGGCCAGGCGGCTGGCCTTGGCCAGCGACAGGCGATGCACCAGGGCCTGGGGCGACTCGCCGAGGCGCGGCGTCTCATCGATATCGGGGTTGCCCCAGGCATAGGGGAGCTGCAGGCGGTCGAGCAGCTGGCGACGCCAGCGGGATTGCGAGGCCAGAACCAGGCGCGTCATAGGGGCTCCATGGCGGTGGGGGATGACCGCCCCAGGGGGAATCGAGCACAAAGGTCCGATTCGCGGCAATGCGCGCTTTGACAGGGGCGGGGGGAGTGCCTATCATTGCGCGCCTATGTCCAAGACTCAACTCCCCCGACAGGTCGAGCCGCACCGGCTGGCCGCCAATGGCGAAAGCCTCCAGGGCCGGCTGGCGCTGGATGCCTTGTCGCGCTTGGTGGATGAGGCGGGGCCCCAGACGGGGCACTGCCAGGTGCGCCTCGACTTCGCCATCGATCCTCAGGGTCGACGCACCATCGAAGGCTGGCTCGAGGCCGAGGTCAGCCTGCCGTGTCGGCGCTGCCTGACGCCGATGGCGACCCGGGTCGAGAGCCATTTCCAGCTGGGGGTGGTCGGCAGTGACGCCCAGGCGGCGAACCTGCCCGGCTATCTCGAGCCGGTCCTGGTGGAGAACGAACAGCTGAACCTCCTGGCGGTGGTCGAGGATGAACTCCTCCTCAGCCTGCCCCAGGTGGTTTACCACGATGAGACGCAGTGCCGCGTCTCTCGCGACCAGCTGACCAGCGGGGCGGACTCCGAGGCCTCGGAAAAGCCTGCTGCCAGTCCTTTCGAGGTGCTGCGCACCCTGAAAGGCAAACACTGATTTCATTGACGAAGCACTCTGGAGTGATACACCCATGGCTGTCCAACAGAATCGCAAGACCCGTTCCAAGCGCGGCATGCGTCGTAGCCACGACGCCCTGAGCGCCCCGGCCCTGTCCCAGGACAAGGAAACCGGCACCACTCACCTGCGCCACCACGTCTCCCCGGACGGCTTCTACCGTGGCCGCAAGGTCGTCGACGCTTAAGTCGGCGTCATCCTTGGCGACGCTCGACATCCGGGCGTGAGACTCGCCATCGATGCGATGGGCGGGGACCTGGGTCCCCGTGCCATCGTGCAGGGGGCGGCCCTGGCCCTGGCGGCCAATCCCGCCCTCGATATTTTCCTGTTCGGCCCCGAACAGCGGCTCGCCGTCGAACTCGACGCCTTGCCCAGGCGGCTGGTCCGACATGGCGCTCGCCTTACCCTCTGTCACTCTCCCCATGAAATCGATCAGGCCATGCGGCCTTCGGCGGCCCTGCGTGCGCCTCGCGACACCAGTATGGCCATGATGTTGGAGTGCGTGGCCCGGGGGCGTGCGGATGCCGGGGTCAGTGCCGGCAATACCGGGGCCCTGATGGCCCTGGCGCGGCGCGAGCTGGGCATGGTGGCGGGGATTCCGCGGCCCGCCATCAGTACCGCCATTCCGACGCGGCGTGGCGGACATTGTTACCTGCTCGACCTGGGCGCCAACGTGGATGCGCCGGCGGCGCGGCTGGTCGATTTCGCCCGCCTCGGCGAGGCCATGGCGCGTCGTATCGATGGCCTCGCGGCGCCCCGGGTGGCGCTGCTCAACGTCGGGGTGGAGGGCACCAAGGGGCCGGCCAGCGTGCGCGAGGCGGATGCCCGGCTGCGCGACTGGGCGGGGCTGGACTACCGCGGCTTCGTCGAGGGCGGCGATATCTTCGCCGGCGAGGTGGATGTGGTGGTCTGTGACGGCTTCGTCGGCAACGCTGTGCTCAAGGCCAGCGAGGGCTTGGCCCGGCTGCTGGTGGAGCGGGTGCAGCGGGTCTTCGAGACGCGCTGGAGCGGGCGCCTGGTAGCGACCCTGGCGCGCCCCGCCCTGCGCCGGCTCAAGAGCGAGCTCGATCCGGTACGCTACAATGGGGCCAGCCTGCTGGGCCTGAAAGGCATCGTGGTCAAGAGTCACGGCGGGGCCAGTGCCGAAGGCTTCGCCTATGCCGTGGCGCGGGCCGTGGAAGAGGGGCGCAGGAAGTTGCCGGGGCATCTGGAGCAGGCCCTGGGAGGTTGTCGGGCTTGACCGATCCGAGTGGGCGGTCGGCTATCGTCTCGGCCGCGGGCGACCGAGACGATAGCGGGATCGGAATCCGCTGAATCGACGAACAAAATACGCAAAGGTGATAGTCATGACCCAATCCTTGGCCCTCGTCTTCCCTGGGCAGGGTTCCCAGCAGGTTGGCATGCTGCGGGAGCTGGCCGAGCGCTACAGCGTGGTACGTACCACCTTCGAGGAGGCCTCGGAGGCCCTCGGCTACGACCTCTGGCATGTGGTGCAGGACGGCCCCGCCGAGGCCCTGAATGCCACCGCCTGCACCCAGCCGGCGCTGCTGGCCTCCAGTGTCGCCACCTGGCGTGTCTGGCAGGAGCTGGAGGGGCCGCGCCCCGGTGCCATGGCGGGACACAGCCTGGGGGAGTACAGCGCCATGGTCTGTGCCGGCGTGATGACCTTCGCCGAAGGCATCAAACTGGTGCGCCTGCGTGGCGAGGCGATGCAGGAGGCCGTGCCCGCCGGCGAGGGTGCCATGGCCGCGGTGCTGGGCCTGGAGAATGCCGCCGTGGAGGCGGCCTGCCGGGAGGCCGCCGGCGCTGGCGTGGTGGCCGCGGTCAACTATAATGCGCCCGGTCAGGTGGTGATCGCCGGGGCCAAGGGGGCGGTGGACCGGGCCATCGCCCTGTGCCAGGAGGCCGGGGCCAAGCGCGCCCTGCCGCTGCCGGTGTCGGTGCCTTCCCACTGCGAGCTGATGCGTCCCGCCGCCGAGCGGCTGGCCACGGCCATGCAGGCCATCGAGCTGCGCGCGCCGCGTTATACCGTGGTGCAGAACGTGGATGCCCGGGCCCATGGGGACATCGACACCCTGCGCACGCGTCTGGTGGAGCAGCTCTATCGCCCGGTGCGCTGGACCGAGTGTGTCGAGGCGATGGCCGGCGAGGGCGCCGAGCTGTTCGTGGAGTGTGGCCCCGGCAAGGTGCTGACCGGTCTCGGCAAGCGCATCGTGCGGGGCAGCAAGGGGGTGGCCATCAATGATCCGGATAGCCTGGAGACGGCCCTCGAGCTGGCCCGCGAGCTGGCCGGCTGACACCCCATCACAAGGACTCAAACTTTTTCAGGACTGACTATGACGAGCGAACGCAGAATCGCCCTGGTTACCGGTGCCAGCCGTGGCATCGGCCGCGCCATCGCCCATGAGCTGGGTCGCCAGGGGCGCGTCGTGATCGGCACCGCCACCAGCGAGGCGGGCGCCGAGAAGATCGCCGCCGACCTGAAGGCTCAGGGCATCGAAGGCACCGGCCTGTGCCTGGATGTCACCGATCCGGCCAGCGTCGATGCGGTGATCAAGGCGATCAACGAGACCTATGGGGCGCCCACCATCCTGGTCAATAACGCCGGGATCACCCGCGATAACCTGCTGATGCGCATGAAGGAAGACGAGTGGGACGCGGTGATGGACGCCAACCTCAAGTCCGTCTACCGGGTCAGCAAGGCGTGCCTGCGCGGCATGACCAAGGCGCGCTTCGGCCGCATCGTCAATATCAGCTCGGTGGTGGCCACCATGGGCAACCTGGGGCAGGCCAACTATGCCGCCGCCAAGGCCGGCATGGAGGGCTTCGCCCGTGCCCTGGCCCGCGAAGTGGCAAGCCGTGCCATCACCGTCAATTCGGTGGCGCCGGGCTTTATCGCCACCGACATGACCGAGGCCCTGCCCGAGGCACAGCATGAGGCCCTGCTCACCCAGATTCCCCTCGGCCGGCTCGGCCAGCCCGAGGAGATCGCTGCCGCCGTGGGGTTCCTGACCAGCGAGGCGGCGGGCTATATCACCGGCGAGACCCTGCAGGTCAACGGCGGGATGAATATGCGCTGATCCATCCGGGGGACGCATCTGTTGCGTCCCTCAGGTGCGGTCTATAAACTACCCCGCAGCTTCGCTTGCGGATTTCGTACGGGGTTCCGTGCGGCTTATTTGAACGATTGGAGTGACTTGAGAATGAGCACTATCGAAGAGCGCGTGAAGAAGGTTGTGGCCGAGCGCCTGAACGTCAAGGAAGAAGATATCCAGAATACCTCTTCCTTCACCGAAGACCTGGGTGCCGACTCCCTGGACACCGTGGAACTGGTGATGGCGCTCGAAGAGGAATTCGACACCGAAATCCCCGACGAAGAAGCCGAGAAGATCACTACCGTTCAGGAAGCGATCGACTACGTCAACGCCCACCAGTAAGCCTGGGTGTGCCGCCTTCGTCGCGGCGTAACGGAGCCCCGTCAGGCTTCGTCGCGGGAGTCGTCCTGATTCAGGGCGGCTCCCGCGCGTTTTTGTGTTCTCCTCGCGCCTCGGCGACGACTCCCCATCCCATGCGGGGCCGTGGTCGGGTATAATGCGCGCAGATGCGGCACGCTGCCGGTAGTAGCGTCTTGGCCGTGCCACCCAACACGTCTGGAGGAAAGCAGATGCCTCGTAGAAGGGTCGTGGTGACCGGGCTCGGTCTGGTGACACCCGTAGGTAACAGCGTCAAGGAGAGCTGGGACAATATCGTCGCCGGCAAGAGCGGGATCGCCCCCATCGAGCACTTCGATGTGAGCGGTTTCAATACCCGCTTCGGGGGCTCGGTCAAGGACTTCGATGTGAGTCCTTACATGAACCCCAAGGACGCCCGCAAGATGGACCTGTTCATTCAGTACGGCATCGCCGCGGGGGCCCAGGCCATCGAGGATGCCGGTATCGAGTGCAACGAGGCCAATGCTCACCGCATCGGCGTGGCCATCGGCTCCGGTATCGGTGGCCTGCCGATGATCGAGCACAACCATAATGCCCTCAACAAGGGCGGTGCGCGGCGCATCTCGCCCTTCTTCGTGCCGGGCTCCATCATCAACATGATCTCCGGCAACCTGGCCATCCAGCACGGTTTCCAGGGGCCCAATATCGCCATCACCACCGCCTGCACCACCGGCACCCACAACATCGGCTATGGGGCGCGCACCATCGCCTACGGTGACGCCGACGTGATGATCTGTGGCGGCGCCGAGATGGCCACCACCCCCCTGGGGCTGGGCGGCTTCTCCGCGGCCCGGGCGCTTTCCACCCGCAACGACGACCCCCAGGCCGCCAGCCGTCCCTGGGATCGTGATCGCGATGGCTTCGTGCTCTCCGACGGCGCCGGGGTGCTGGTGCTGGAAGACTACGAGCACGCCAAGGCGCGTGGGGCCACCATCTATGCCGAGGTGGCCGGGTTCGGCATGAGCGACGACGCCTACCATATGACGGCGCCGCCGGAGGACGGCCGCGGCGCGGCCGCCGCCATGCGCAATGCCATCCAGGATGCCGGCATCGATGCCTCGCGCATCGACTATATCAATGCCCACGGCACCTCCACCCCGGCCGGGGACCTGGCCGAGAGTCGCGCCGTGGAGCAGGTGATGGGCGAGGCCGCCAAGTCGGTGGCGGTAAGCTCCACCAAGTCGATGATCGGTCACCTGCTGGGGGCAGCCGGGGCGGTGGAGGCGGTGTTCAGCATCCTGGCGATTCGCGACCAGGTGGCCCCGCCCACCATCAACCTGGACAACCCCCAGGAGGGCTGCGTGCTCAACTATGTGCCCCAGAGTGCCCAGGAGAAGCGGATCGAGGTGGCCCTGTCCAACTCCTTCGGCTTCGGCGGCACCAACGGCTCCCTGGTCTTCACCCGCGTCTAGGATCACCCATGTGGGAGGATGCCCAGGCTCCGCTGCCCCTGGATGACCGGGGGCTCGCCTATGGCGACGGCCTCTTCGAGACGGTGCTGGTGCGCGACGGCCGGCCGCTGCTCTGGGAGGCCCACCTGGCGCGCCTGGCCCGGGGCTGCGAGCGGCTCGGCTTCGCCATGCCCGAGGGCCTGGAGACCCTGCCGGCCCGAGCCGGAGACGGCCTCAAGGTGCTCAAGCTAATCGTCACCCGGGGCGGGGGCGGGCGGGGCTACCTGGCCCCCGAGGCGCCCCACCCGCGGCTGCGCTGGCAGCTCGGCGACTTCGCCCCCCGGCATGAACGCTGGGCCGGAGTGCGGGCGCGCCACTGCGCCTTGCGCCTGGGCATTCAGCCGGCCCTGGCCGGGCTCAAGCACCTTAATCGGCTGGAGAACGTCCTGGCCCGGAGCGAGTGGTCGGAGCCGACCATCGCCGAGGGAGTGCTCTGCGACAGCGACGGCCGGCTGGTGGAGGCCACCTGTATGAACCTGGTGTGGCGTCGGAACGGCCGGCTCGAGACGCCGGACCTGAGCCGCTGCGGCGTGGCCGGCACCCTGCTGGCCGCGCTAAGCGAGCGCCTCACGATTCATCGGGTGCGTGTCGGCCCCGAGGCGCTGGAGGAGGCCGAGGCGGTGTGGCTGCTCAACTCGGTGCAGGGAGTCTGGCCGCTGACCCGGCTCGACGCCGCCGACGGTCGCTGCCTCAGGCGCTGGTCGCCGGGGGGCGCGCTGGACGAGCTGCCGGCCCTGGCGCATCCCCTGCTGGGTTATCCCGGCCCCTGATTTCCGCCTATCTTCGAGGATTGTTCCATGCGTGTGGTGAAACCCCTGGCGATCCTGCTGGTGCTGGGCGCGGCCCTGCTGGCGGGAGGCCACCACTATTGGCAGAGTCGTCTCGCGGCGCCCATCGCCATCGACGAGTCGACCCTCTACGAGGTACCCCGGGGGGCCGGCTATCACCGCGTCGTCAGGGAGCTCGCCGCCGACGGGGTCATCGCCGACGAGTGGGCCTTCCGGTTGTTGACCCGGCTGGAGCCGGAGAGCGTGCCCCAGCTGCGTGTCGGCGAATACATGCTCGAGCCGGGCATGAGCGGACGCGAGCTGATCGGCCTGCTGGGAAGCGACCGGGTGGTGACCTACCCGCTGACCATTCCCGAGGGCTGGACCTTCCGTCAGCTGCGCCAGGCCCTGGCCGAGGCCGCCAAGCTCGATCACGAGACCGCCGAGCTCAGCGACGCCGAGATCATGGCCCTGCTGGGACGCGAGGGGGAGCACCCCGAGGGCTGGTTCTTTCCCGACACCTATCGCTACCACAAGGGGCTCAGCGACCTGGAGATCCTGCGTCAGGCCCATCGGCGCATGGAGACCATCCTCGAGGAGGTCTGGGCCGAGCGGGTCGATGACCTGACCATCGAGACCCCTTATGAAGCGCTGATCATGGCCTCGCTGATCGAGCGGGAGACCGGGGCGCCGGAGGAGCGACGCGAGATCGCCGGCGTCTTCAAGCGGCGCATGGAGCGGGGCATGCGGCTGCAGACCGATCCCACCGTGATCTACGGCATGGGGGAGCGCTACGAGGGGCGTATCACCTATGCCGACCTGCGCGAGGCGACTCCCTACAACACCTATGTGATCGATGGCATGCCGCCGACCCCCATCGCCATGCCGGGGCGTGCCGCCCTGGAGGCGGCGGTCAACCCGCTGCCCGGCGAGACGCTCTATTTCGTGGCCCGGGGCGACGGCACCCATCACTTCTCGCGCAGCCTGCGCGAGCACAACAACGCGGTGAACCGCTATATCCGTAACCGGTAGCATCGCACTCAGCCAAGCCAAGGAGCCCATATGTCGAGGCGCGGACGCTTTATCACCCTGGAGGGCGGCGAGGGGGTCGGCAAGACCACCAATGGCGCCCTGATCCGCACCTGGCTGGAGGCCCGGGGCATCGAGGTGGTGGCCACCCGCGAGCCCGGCGGCACCCCCGGCGCCGAGCGCATCCGCGAGCTGCTGCTGGGGGCCGACGGCGACGACCCCCTGTGCGACGACGCCGAGCTGCTGTTGGTGTTCGCCGCCCGCGCCCAGCACCTGGCCCGCAAGATTCGCCCGGCCCTGGAACGCGGCGCCTGGGTACTCTGTGACCGCTTCACCGATGCCACCTACGCCTATCAGGGTGCCGGCCGCGGCGGCGACCTGGCCCAGATCGCCACCCTCGAGCGGCTGGTGCAGGGCGAGCTGCGCCCCGACCTGACCCTGCTGCTGGATATGCCGCTGGCCGCCTCCCAGGCGCGTCTGGCGAGTCGCCTGGCGGCCCAGGGGGGGGAGCGCGACCGCTTCGAGCAGGAGCGCGAGGCCTTCTTCGAGCGGGTGCGTCGCGGCTACCTGGCGCGGGCCGAGGCGGCGCCCGAGCGCATCACGGTGATCGATGCGGCTCGCTCCCTGGAACGGGTCCAGGCGGATATCCTCGCGCGCCTGGAGACCGAGGTGGCGGCATGGCGCTGATGCCCCGGCCCCTGCCCTGGCAGCAGGAGCTCTGGCGCGGGCTGGTCGCCCGCCAGGATGCCGGGCGCCTGCCTCATGCGCTGCTCCTGGCCGGCGTGCCCGGGGTGGGGGGCGAGGCCCTCGCCGAGGCCCTGGTGGCGCGCAGCCTCTGCCAGTCGCCGGGAGAGGTTGCCTGCGGCGAGTGTCACGGCTGCGCCATGCTGGCCTCCGGCTATCATCCCGACCTGCTGCGGGTGAGTCCCGCCGAGAAGAGCCGGCTGATCCGCATCGATGCGATCCGTGAGGTCAACGCCTTCGTCACCCAGACCGCCCAGCAGGGTGGCTACCGGGTGATCGTGCTGGCCCCGGCGGAGGCCATGAACCTGGCCGCCGCCAACGCCCTGCTCAAGAGCCTGGAGGAGCCGGGGGGCCGCACCCTCTTTATCCTGCTGGCGGAGGTGCCGTCGCGGATCCTGCCGACCATCCGCTCCCGCTGTCAGCAGCTCGCCCTGGGGCTGCCGGAGGCGGCACCGGCCCGGGAGTGGCTGGGGCGCGAGCTCGGCGACCCGGAGCAGGCCGACTTCTGGTTGCGGGTGGCGGGGGGCGCGCCCCTGCTGGCCCGCTCCCTGGCCGCCCCCGAGGCCCGCGCCCTGCGCCAGGACCTCCACGAGGCCTTCGACGCCCTGGTGCGCGGCGCCGAGCCGGTGGCGGAGGCCAGCCGGCTGGGCGGTCATCCGCTGGAGCAGCTGCTGTGGTATGGTATCGACTGGCTCGAGGACCTGATTCGCTTCGGCCTCTCCGGAGACGAGCGGCGCCTGCGCAACCCGGACCTGCTAGCCCTCTATCGCCAGGCGGTCAAGAACGCCCGGGTCCAGGACTGGTTCCGCCTGCTGGACTACGCTCGAGAACAGCGGCGCCTGGTGGCCGGCGGCGGCAACCCCAACCCCCAGCTGGCCCTGGAGGCCTGGTTGATTCGCTGGTCGGCGCTGCTGCGTTCCTGATCTTTCCCTGTCGGAGGCGTGCCATGAGTGGACAGAAGGCCCTGTCGTTGACGATTCATGATGTGCCGACCCTGCTGTCGGCCTATATGCCTTCCCTGGAGCGGGGCGGCATCTTCGTGCCCACCAAGGAGCGCTACGAGCTGGGCCAGGAGGTCTTCCTGCTGTTGACCCTGCCCGGCGAGAGCGAGCGCCTGCCGGTCACCGGCCAGGTGGTATGGATCTCGCCGCCGGGGGTCAGCGGGCGCCGGGTGCCGGGCATCGGCGTGCACTTCCGCACCGAGGATCAGGCGGTGCGCAATCGTATCGAGACCCATCTGGCCGGTCAGCTCGACAAGGGCTCGCCGACCTATACGCTCTAGACGCTAGACGCGCGTCCTTATCGGTTATCGCCCGCCGCGCTCGTCGGGGGGCGATAGGAATTTCTCTTCGGTGTTTCTCCCATGTTTGTTGATTCCCATTGCCACCTCGACCGTCTCGACCTGAGCGCCCATGACGGCGACCTGAATGCCGCCCTGGCGGCCGCCCGGGCCCGGGACGTGCGCCAGTTCCTGGCCATCGCCGTGACCCTCGACGAGGTGCCCGGCATCGCCGAGATCGCCCGTGCCCACGACGACGTGGTGATCTCCGCCGGGGTGCACCCGCTGCATGGCGTCGCCCGCGAGCCCGAGGTGAGCGATATCGTCGAATGCGCCGAGCGCTATGGCGCCGTGGCCATCGGCGAGACCGGCCTCGATTACCACTACCTGGACAAGACTCCGGAGAAGGTGCCCTCCCGGGAACTTCAGCTCGAGCGTTTCCGTCGCCACCTGGTGGCGGCCCGGGAGCTCGAGCTGCCGGTGATCATCCATACCCGCGAGGCCCGGGAGGATACCCTGGCGCTGATCCGCGACGAGGTGGATCCGGCGGTGGGCGGCGTGCTGCACTGCTTCACCGAGGACCTGGACATGGCCCGGGAGGCGGTACGCCACGGCTTTTACGTGTCGCTGTCCGGCATCGTCACCTTCCGCAACGCCGGCGCCATTCGCGAGCTGGCCCGGCGCATCCCCCTGGACCGGTTGCTGATCGAGACCGACAGCCCCTACCTGGCCCCGGTGCCCCATCGCGGCAAGCCCAACGAGCCCCAGTGGGTGGTGGAAGTGGCCGAGGCGATTGCCGCCGAACGCGGCATCAGCGTCGACGAGGTGGCCATGCAGACCACCGCCAACTTCTATCGACTGTTCCGCGCCGCCGTCCCGGAGGCCCCCGCCGAGGTGCGCCAGTCGTTGGCCCAGGCGGGGCTGATCTAGCCCGGCAAGAGGAGTCGCCCCATGTCCCTGGAACCCCTGCTGGCCCATCTGGCGCCCCTGGGCTCGATGCCGCCCCTGGAGCGCTGGGATCCGCCCCTGTGCGGCGACATGGACCTGACCATCGACGCCGAGGGCCACTGGATCCACGAGGGGGCGCCGATTCGTCGAGCCCCCCTGGTGCGCCTGCTGGCCAGCGTGCTGCGCCGCGAGGCGGACGGTCACTACTACCTGGTCAGCCCCGAGGAGAAGTGGCGTATCCGGGTGGCGGATCGGCCCCTGCTGATCGTCGACGCCGACCGGGATGAGGGCGGCGACTGGTGGCTGACCACCCAGGTGGGGGAGCGAGTGCGTCTGGACGGCGACCATGCCCTGACCCTGAGCCGGACCCCCGACGGGGCCCGGGTGCCGGAGCTGGCCCTGCGCCATGGCCTGAGTGGACGCCTCAATCGGCCGCTCTTCTACCGCCTGGTGGAGGCCGCCGAGCACCGCCGGCAGGGCGAGATTCTGGCCCTGGGGCTGACCAGCGGCGGACACTGGCACCCCCTGGGCTGCCTCGATGCGGACGGAAACGAGGTGGCATGCGACTGACCGAGGAGCAGCGGGCGGTGGTCGCCCACCGGGGCGGGCATGCCCGGGTCGCCGCGGTGGCCGGGGCCGGCAAGACCACCACCCTGGTGGCCCGGGTGCTGGCGCTGCTGGCCCGGGGCGTGCCGCCGGAGCGAGTGCTGGTGCTGATGTTCAACCGCTCGGCCCGGGAGGACTTCACCGCCAAGCTGGCCCGCCATGCCCCGGCCGGCCAGCGGCTGCCGGACGTGCGTACCTTCCACTCCCTGGGCCACCGCCTGACCCGGAGCCTGACCCGCTGGGGCGTGCTGGCGCCCCGCCAACTGCTGACCCAGGAGTGGCAGCGCGAGCGCCTGCTGCGCCAGGCGACCCTCCAGGCCCTGGGGGAGGGAACGGAGGTCGAGGGGGCCTTGGAGCCGGAGACCCTGGAGGCCTTCGGCCACTTCTGCGAACTGGTCAAGGCCGAGCTGGTGGCCCCGGAGCGACTCTACGAGCGGCTCGCCCTGGGGCCCGAGACGCGCCATTTTGTCGCCGCCTATGGCCACGCCGAGCAGCTCCTCGCCGACCATGGCCAGATGACCTACGCCGACCTGCTCTATCGCCCGCTGACGGCGCTGGCGGCGGACTCGCGCCTCCAGGCCCGGGTCCAGGGCTACCTGGATGAGGTGATCATCGACGAGTACCAGGACATCAACGCCGCCCAGCAGCGCCTGCTGGCGATGCTGGCCGGCGACCGGGCGGCGGTGATGGCGGTGGGCGACGCCAATCAGTGCATCTACGAGTGGCGGGGCGCCCATCCGGACACCATGCTCGAGGATTTCACCGCCACCTTCGGCGCCGCCCGGGACTATCCGCTCTCCACCACCTTCCGCCACGGCCATGCCCTGGCCCTGGCCGCCAACCATGCCATCGCCGCCAATCGGCGTCGGCCGAACCAGCTCTGCCTGGCGGCCCCGGAGAACCCCCGGACCCGCCTCGACCTGGCTCAGGGCAGCGCCCGCCTGGTGGAGGCCCTGGGCGACTGGCGGAGTGGGGGGCGTGGCCTCGACGAGGCCTGCGTGCTGGTGCGCAGCTGGGCGCTCTCGGTGCCGGTACAGTTGGCGCTGCTGCGCGCCGGCATTCCCTTCCGGCTGAGCCGGGAGGATCGCTTCGTCTTCCGTCTGCCCCTGGTGCAGGCCCTGGCCGGTTACCTGGAGGTGGCCCGGGACGGGCGCTACCTGCGCGACCCCGAGCGCCTCGCCCTGCTGTTCGCCCAGCCGACCCCCTTCGTGCCCCACGAGCGCCTGCAGGCCCTGGTGCGTCACCTGGCCGAGACCCAGGCCTACCCGGAACGCCATGACCCGCTGCTGGCCGGCCTCAAGCCGATCCAGCGGCGCAACCTCAAGCGGCGCTGGGAGCTGCTCTGCGACCTGCCCAAGCGCAGCCGCTGGCCGGCGGATCGCCTCTTGACCCATGTGGTGGAACGCCTGGATGCCGAGAAGGTGCTCAAGCGCGCCGCGGCGCGCCGCGAGAAGGGCGAGGAGGACGTGCGCCTGCTGGACGTGCTGGTGGAGCAGGCCGCCGAGCTGGGCAGCGACCCGGAGGCCTTTATCGCCCTGTTGCGCAGCCCGGTGGAGAATCGCGACGATGGGGTGCTGATCACCACGGTGCATGGCGCCAAGGGGCTGGAGTGGCCCCTGGTGGCCCTGTGGGGCGCCAACGAGGAGGACTTTCCCCACTACAGCCGCGACACCCCCCTCGACGAGGCGCGCCTGGAGGAGGAGCGGCGCCTCTACTACGTGGCCATTACCCGGGCCCGGGAGCGCCTGCTGCTGCTCCATGACGGCGGCGAACACCCGCCCAGCCGCTTCCTGGCCGAGACCCACTGGGCCCAGTGCAACCGCCTGGCCGAGGCCCTGGCGGCGCCCCAGGCGATCACCGAGCCCTTGCCGGTCGCCGCGGCGCCGCTGGTGGCGGACTACCTGCGCCGCCAGGGTCTCGAGCTGCCGCTGGTCGCCGAGGCCGCCGGCGTGGCCAGCCCCGCCGCCGACTACCGGGGCGCGGCGGCGCCACGCCCCGGTCAGCGCCTGCGCCATGCGGTCTTCGGCGAGGGCGAGGTGTTGGTGGTGGAGGGGGAGCCCCAGGACCCGGTGATCGAGGTCCGCTTTACCCAGGTCGGCCGGCGACGCCTGATCGCCAGTCGCGCGCCCATCGAATGGTTACCCGGAGCCCCCGCATGATCGATCCCCTGATTACCGCCGACCAGCTGCGCCACGCGATCGAGACCGGGGCGCCGCTGTGCATCCTCGACTGCCGCGCCCGCCTGGGGGAGCCCGAGGCGGGGCGCGACCTGTGGCGGCAGGGCCACCTGCCGGGCAGTCGGCATCTGGACCTGGATCGTGACCTGGCGGCGCCGCCGGGGGAGGGCGGACGCCACCCCCTGCCGAGTCGCGAGGCCTTTACGGCCAGCCTGCAACGGCTGGGAATCACTCCCGGGGTTCCCGTGGTGCTCTATGACGATAGGGGCGGCCAGCTGGCGGCGGCCCGGGCCTGGTGGATGCTGGCCCGCTGGGCGGGCCATCCCGAGGTGCGGGTGCTGGATGGCGGCCTGGCCGCCTGGCAGGCGGAAGCGGGCGCTCTGGACACCGAGGCGCCGACGCTCGAGCCAAGCGACTGGGCGCCGTCTTTCGAGGAGGGCGCCTGGGTGTCGGCGCAAGACCTGCAGGCCGAGTCGCCGAGTCTGGTGGATGCCCGGGGCGAGGCGCGCTTTCGCGGCGAGGAGGAGCCCATCGACCCGGTGGCGGGGCATATTCCCGGGGCCCGCTGTCACCCCAGCGCCGCCAATCTGACCGCCGAGGGGCGCTTCCGGTCCGCCGCGGTGCTGGCCCGGGAGCTCCCCGAGGCCGAGGTGGCCTACTGCGGCTCCGGGGTCACCGCCTGCCATAACATTCTCGCCTACGCCGTGGCCGGGCGACCCCTGCCGCGCCTCTACGCCGGTTCCTGGAGCGACTGGATCCGCGATCCCGGGCGGCCCATCGCCACGGCGGCTTCGCCGTCGTAAGCTCGAAGAGCGGCGCTTCGCGCCTGGACGCTTGAAGCTGGAAGAAAAAACCGCCGCCGGGCCTTGTCCCGGCGGCGGTGCAATTCAGGCTGTTTTCCAGCTTCCAGCTTCCAGCTTCCAGCTTCCAGCTTCCAGCTTCCAGCTCCCGGCGAAGCCGGGTTACATGTTCGGGTAGTTGGGCCCGCCGCCGCCTTCCGGCGCCACCCAGGTGATGTTCTGGGCCGGGTCCTTGATATCGCAGGTCTTGCAGTGCACGCAGTTCTGGAAGTTGATCTGGAACTGCGGCGTGCCGTCGTCCCCTTCGACCACCTCATAGACCCCCGCCGGGCAGTAGCGCTGCGCCGGTTCGGCGTATTCCGGCAGGTTGTCGCGGATCGGCAGCTCGGGATCGGCGAGTTTCAGGTGGCAGGGCTGATCCTCCTCGTGATTGGTGTTCGACAGAAACACCGAGGAGAGCTTGTCGAAGGAGAGCTTGCCGTCGGGCTTGGGGTAGTCGATCTTCTCGAATTGGCTGGCCGGCTTGAGTCGGGCATGGTCCGCGGTGGTGTCGTGGACATTGGGCAGCTTGCCGCCCAGCAGCTGGTTGACGAAGTTGTAGGCGCCACCGCCGACGGTGCCGTACTTGTGAATCGCCGGGCCGAAGCTGGCGCTCTCCTTGAGTTCGGCGTAGGCCCAGCTGGCCTGCCACTTGTCGCTAAAGGCAGTCAGCTCCTGGCCGCCTTCGTCGCCCTGGGCGATGGCCTCGAAGACCGCCTCGGCGGCCACCAGGCCCGACTTCATGGCGGTGTGCAGGCCCTTGATCTTGGCGAAGTTGAGGGTGCCGGCATCGCAGCCGATCAGCAGGCCCCCGGGGAAGGTCATCTTCGGCAGGCAGTTCAGCCCGCCCTTGGTGATGGCCCGGGCGCCGTAGGCGACCCGCTTGCCGCCGGAGAGGTGCTTGGCCAGCACCGGGTGGTGCTTCATGCGCTGGAGCTCGTCGAAGGGCGACAGCCAGGGATTCTCGTAGGAGAGGTCCATGATCAGCCCCACCACCACCTGGGAATTCTCGGCGTGATAGAGGAACCAGCCGCCATGGGTCGACTTGTCCAGGGGCCAGCCGGAGCCGTGCAGCACCAGGCCGGGCTCGTGCTGGTCGGCGGGGATATCCCACAGCTCCTTGAGGCCGATGCCGTAGTGCTGGGGATCGCGGCCGGCGGCCAGGTCATACTGCTCGATCAGGCGCTTGCCGATATGGCCCCGGGCGCCCTCGGCGAAGAGGGTGTACTTGGCGCGCAGCTCCATGCCCGGCATATGGCCGTCCTTGGGCTGGCCATCGGCGCCCACGCCCATGTCGCCGATCAGGATGCCCTTGACCACGCCATTCTCGACGATCGCCTCCTGGGCGGCGAAGCCGGGGAAGATCTCCACCCCCAGCCCCTCGGCCTGCTCGGCCAGCCAGCGGCACAGGTTACCGGCGCTGATCACATAGCGGGGCATGTCGCCGCCGGTGTTATGCATCGACTTGGGCACCAGGGCATTGGGCAGCTTCTGGGCCTTCTCGGCATCCTTGAGCAGGTAGACCTCATCGCGGGTCGCCGGGGTGGTCAGGGGCGCGCCGCGCTCCTCCCAGTCGGGGAAGAGCTCGGCCAGGGCGCGGGGCTCGAAGACCGCCCCGGAGAGGATATGGGCGCCCACCTCCGAGCCCTTCTCCACCACGCAGACCGTCAGCTCCTGGCCGGCCTCACCCGCCTGCTGCATCAGCCGGGAGGCCGCCGACAGGCCCGAGGGGCCGGCGCCGACGATCACCACGTCGAACTCCATCGAATCGCGTTCTACCTGTTCCACTTTGTTCTCTCCTCGAATGCGTCGGGAAACCCAGGACCCCGGAAAGCGTCACGTCGCTTGAAAATTACCATCCCAAGGGCGTTTCTCGTGTCGCCTGACGGCGTATTGTGCGGGATTCCGCCGGGGCTTGATAGGTCGTGACCCGGTCAGCGTAATTTAAAACGGTCGTTTGCTTCTAGTCTTCCGCCATGATATGCATAATAGAAATTCCGAGACACCCCTACCAAGGGCGACCTCGGGGGCCGGCCAGGCGCGATTGAGGCCGGCCCAGGGCCGACTCAGGCGGCTCAGCCGTTGTCGTCACCCCGCCCGCTGTGGCAGATTGACAACACTTTACCCGGGCGGCCTATCAAACGCTCGACCGAGTATCTAACGAAGGGTTACAAGAACCAGCCCGCCGGTTCTAACCACAAGGGTTCGACTTTCCAGAACCAAGCGAGGACACCATGAAAGTACTCGTCGCGGTCAAACGCGTCATCGACTACAACGTCAAGATCCGGGTCAAGCCGGACCACTCCGACGTGGATCTTACCAACGTCAAGATGGCCATGAACCCCTTCTGCGAGATCGCCGTGGAAGAGGCGGTTCGCCTGAAGGAGAAGGGCGTGGCCAGCGAGATCGTGGCCGTGACCGTGGGTCCCAAGGCGGCTCAGGAGCAGCTGCGCACCGCCCTGGCTCTGGGGGCCGATCGCGCCGTTCATGTGGAAACCGATGCCACCGTCGAGTCCCTGGCCGCCGCCAAGGTGCTGGCCAAGGTGGTCGAGGCGGAGCAGCCGGGGCTGGTGATCCTCGGCAAGCAGGCCATCGACAGCGACAACAACCAGGTGGGTCAGATGCTGGCGGCGCTGGCCGG
This sequence comes from Halomonas sp. NCCP-2165, assembly GCF_023708045.1. NCBI lineage: Bacteria > Pseudomonadati > Pseudomonadota > Gammaproteobacteria > Oceanospirillales > Halomonadaceae > Halomonas > Halomonas sp. NCCP-2165. The sequence goes on along the minus strand of NZ_BRCY01000009.1, from coordinate 42,033 downwards.
CCTGCCCCAGGGCACCTTCGCCTCCGAGGTCAAGGTCAGCGGCGACGAGGGTGAGGGAAAAGTGCAGGTGACCCGCGAGATCGATGGCGGCCTGCAGACCGTCGAGCTGTCGCTTCCGGCCATCGTTACCACCGACCTGCGCCTGAACGAGCCGCGCTACGCCAAGCTGCCGGACATCATGAAGGCCAAGAAGAAGCCGCTGGACGTCAAGACACCGGCCGATCTCGGCGTCGATGTCGCCGGCCGCGTCAAGCTGCTCAAGGTCGAGCCGCCGGCGGAGCGCCAGGCCGGCATCAAGGTGGGCTCCGTGGACGAGCTGGTCGATAAACTGAAGAACGAAGCGAAGGTGATCTCATGAGCATCCTGGTACTCGCCGAACATCATGACGGCCAACTGAGCAGCGCCACCGCCCATGTGGTCGCCGCCGCGCAGCAGATCGGTGGCGATATCCACGTGCTGGTGGCCGGCCAAGGCGTGAGCGCCGTGGCCGAGGCCGCCGCCAAGCTCGACGGCGTGGCCAAGGTGCGCGTCGCCGATCACGCCGTCTATGCCCATCAGCTGGCCGAGCCCCTGGGCGACCTGCTGGTGGCGCTCGCCGACGACTACGGCCATGTGCTGGCCACGGCCTCCACCACCGGCAAGAACGTCCTGCCGCGCCTCGCCGCCCTCAAGGACGTCGGCCAGATCTCCGAGATCATCGCCGTGGAGAGCGCCGATACCTTCCGTCGCCCCATCTACGCCGGTAACGCCATCGCCACCGTGCAGAGCGAAGACGCCCTGAAGGTGATCACCGTGCGCGCCACCGCCTTCGATGCCGTGGCCGAAGGGGGCAGCGCCAGCGTCGAGGCCGTGGAGACCGTGGTCGACAACGCCCGCTCCACCTTCGTTAAAGAGGCCCTGGCCGAGTCCGACCGCCCCGAACTGGGCAGTGCCCGGGTGGTGATCTCCGGCGGCCGCGGCATGGGCAACGGCGAGAACTTCAAGCTGCTCGACGGCATCGCCGACAAGCTGGGGGCGGCCATCGGCGCTTCCCGGGCCGCGGTGGATGCCGGCTTCGTGCCCAACGACATGCAGGTGGGCCAGACCGGCAAGATCGTCGCCCCGGACCTCTATATCGCCGTGGGCATCTCTGGTGCCATCCAGCACCTGGCCGGCATGAAGGACTCCAAGGTGATCGTCGCCATCAACAAGGACGAGGAGGCGCCGATCTTCCAGGTGGCCGATTATGGTCTCGTGGCGGACCTCTTCGACGCCCTGCCGGAGCTGGAGCAGAAGCTGTAAGGCGACCTTCCTGGAAAAAACCTTCCAGGTCGCCCATAAACGAGCCGATCCCCCCGGGGATCGGCTCGTGTCGTTATGGGGATGCCGGTGATGGGGTGAGGTGGCAGGGCTGGCATCGTTGGCATGATGGAGGGGCGCCGGGGGCAGGGCAGAGCAAAGCGTCTTTATCAGGGACGATAAAGTCGAGCTTCCAGGGACGGATTCACAGCGTCTTTGCGAGTCCTGGCTCCAGGGGCCCCGGCTTGGGAGCAGAAACATACTAGCTGCAGTCACTCTGGTGAAGGCCATCATGGGCGGCATCTCGGTGCCGGCTCTGGCAAGATAGGTGCTTTGGAAGCGCAAGGGATTCGCATGGCACAGCTATTACGTATCGTGATGATTCACGGCCATCTCGAGGGCGTGGTGGAGCTGAGCCTCGATGGCCACACCAATATCTGCGGCACCAATGCCTCGGGGAAGACCACCCTGCAACGGCTGGTGCCGGTCTTCTATGGCGAGCTGCCCAACCGGGTCGTCCCCAAGACGCGTCTCAAGTTCGACGCCTTCTACCTGCCGCATCGCAACAGCTACCTGGTCTACGAGTATCGCCGCGAGGAGGGGGAGCTCTGCCAGGCGGTGCTGACCCGCAAGAGCGAGGGGGGCGTGGAGTACCGCTTCGTCGGCGCCCCCTATCGCCCCGAGGACTACCTGGTGCACAGCGAGGGCGGCGTCTCCGCCCTGGACTACGCCCAGTGGCTCGCCGGCCTGCGCCGCCAGGGCATCGGCACCTCCCACAAGCTGGGCGCCACCTCCGAGTATCGCAGCGTGATCCAGAACGACTTCACCCAGCAGGGTGCCGGGCCGGGCAGCCGCCGGGAAGGGTTGCGGCTGCGCCAGCTGGCCGCCCGCTTCAGCCTGGTGCGCCCCGGCCAGCGGCTGCGCCATATGGAGAAGCTGGTCTCGGCGGTGCATGCCAAGGAGGGCAAGATGGACACCCTCAAGACCATGCTGGCGGCGATCTTCGAGGAAGATGGCGTCGAACTGCCGGTGACCCGGATTCGCAACACCAAGGCCCGGGAGTGGATCGCCCGGATGCGTCAATCCATGCGGCTCGCTCCCCTGCAGCGTTCGCTGGAGGCGCTGGAGCGCCTCGATCGCGAGATCGCCGACCTCGAGGCCGCACTCTGGCAGCTCCGGCCCCAGCTCGAGGCCGATCGCCACCGGGCCGAGCGCGCCAGCGCCGATCTCGAGGCCCGGCTCGGTGCCCGCCAGCGCGACTTCCAGGCCCGGGAACAGGCCTTCGAGGAGGCGCGCGGCGAGCTCAACGAGCGCCTCAGCGAGCTCGACAGCGAGCTGGATCAGTCCCGCCGGGTGCTCGATGACCTGCAGCGCCAGTTCGAGGCCTATGAGGCGGCCGACATGGCCGGGCTCGAGCGCGACCTCAAGGCGCTGCCCCAGTGGCGGGAGCAGCAACAGCAACTGCGCGACCACCTCGAGCTGATGCAGCAGGCCGCCAGCGAGAGCAAGGCGCGCCTCGATGCGCGACTCGTCGAGCTCGGCGACCTGCTGAGCCGGCACGGGGAGGAGATCCAGGCGCTGATCGATGCCCTGGGCGAGGAGAAGGAAGCCTGCCGCGAGACCCAGAACGCCGAGGAGCGTCGCCTGGATGCCGACTATCAGGCCCGGCGTCAGGCCCTGGATGACGACTACCGCGCCCGATTGGCGCAGGGCACCGCCCGGCTCTCCGAGCTCAAGGCGCAACTGACCCATCAGGCCCAGACGCCGGAGGAGGGCCGCGAGGCGGAACGGGCCCAGGCCCGGGTCGATCAGGCCCAGGCGGAGCACAGCGCCGCGGCGGCGACCCTCGATGGCCTGCGTGCCGAGCTCGACGCCGGCAAGCAGGCCCGGGGCCAGGCCGAGCGTGACCTGGAGCTGGCGCGAGCCCAGCGCTCCCGGGCCGAGGCCCACCTCGAGGCGCTGCGGGTCCAGCGCGACCCCGCCCAGGGCAGCCTGCGTCACTTCCTGCGCCACCACCGGCCGGGCTGGGAGCAGGTCCTGGGCAAGGTGATCGCTCCGCCGCTGCTCGAGCGCCGCGACCTGGCCCCGCAGTTCAATGAGGGGGCCAGCGATGACCTCTTCGGGCTGGTCCTGGACCTTGCCGCCATCGCCCTGCCCGAGCATGCCCGGGACGAGGCGACCCTGCTGGCCGACATCGACGCCGCCGAGCGTTCGCTGGCCGCCGCCCAGGAGGCCGAAGGGAGCGCCGAGAAAGCCCTGACGGCCCGTCACGAGGCGGTGCAGGCGCTCAGGGCTCGTCTCGATCGGGCCCGCGCCGACCAGCGTCGCGCCGCCGAGGAGGTGGACTACGCCCTCCAGGCCCGCGGCCAGTGCCAGGAGCGCCAGGCCGCCGCCCGCCGGGCCCGTCAGGCCGCCGCCCGCGAGGCCCTGGAGGAGCAGGAGGCCCGGCAGCAGGCGCTCGACGAGGAGCGCCGCCAGGCCCTGGAGGCGCTGGACGATGGGCACCGGGGCCAGCGCCTGGAGCTGACCGCCGATTTCCAGGGGCGGTTGACCGCCTTCGATCAGCAGGTGGCCCGGCATCGCCGCCAGTGGGACGAACACAAGACGGAAAACCGCCGCCAGCGGGAGGAGCTGCAGGCCGCCTATGACCGGGAGCTGGCGGAGCGGGGCGTCGATACGGCGAGCCTGCGCGAGACCCGTTCGCGCCTCGAGGCCCTGGGGCAGCGCATCCGCCAGACGGCCGAGCGTCGCGACGAACTGGACGACTATGCCCGTTTCATGCGCGTGGAGTGGGACGAGCGCAAGCCGCGGCTGGTGGAGAAGGAGGCGCGGCTCTCCCGGGAGCATCAGGCCGCCGAGCGCGAGCGCGAGGCCCTGAAGGCGGCCTTCCAGGCCGACCGGCGCGAGCACCAGGCGGCGGTCGGTGAACTCAAGGCCCGGCGCGACGCCGAGCAGCAACTGCTCGAGACCCTGGTCCCGCTGCTCGCCCGGCTCGAGGCCCTGAGCCTCGCCCCCGACACGACGCCCCGCGGCGAGGCGCCGGGGGATGCCGAGGAGCGCATCGAGCGCACCCGCCAGGCGCTGGCCGATCACGCCCGGTCGCTCGACGAGCTGCGTCGCGGCGGCGAGAAGGTCGAGGCCGAGCTGATCAAGGGCGCCAGCGCCGATTTTCAGGCGACCCTGGAGGCCGAGCGCGCCCGGCTCGAGGAGGCCGGGCCCCGTCAACTGCTGGCCGTGCTGCGGGGCATGCTGCAGCTGCTCGAGGGGCAACAGCAGCAGCTGCTGCAGGAGGGCCGCAATCTCTCCGATGACCTCGACAAGTTCTTCACCGTGTTCCGCGACCTCAATCGGCGCATCAATGCCCAGAGTCGGCGCCTCTCCGACGAGGTCGCCGACGACCTGCGCCTGGAGGGCATCGGCCGCGCCGAGGTCAAGATCCAGTCGACCATCGACGAGCTGGGCTTCTGGGAGCCGCTCAAGCGCTTCGCGAAGCGCTACCACGAGTGGCGTGACTCCGGGCAGCCGCTGCCCGGCGACGACTACCTCGACGCCCTGGCCGACGTGGTGGAGCTGCTGCGCAGCGATCAGCGCTATGACTTCGAGAGCCTGCTGCGCCTGGAGCTGCACCTCAACGAGGGCGGCACCGACCTGGTGATCCGCAACGACCGTCAGTTGCTGGAGTCCTCCAGTCACGGCATGGCCTACCTGATCCTGTGCAAGTTCCTGCTCGCCTTCACCCGGCTGCTGCGCGGCGAGGCCCGGGTGGCGATTCACTGGCCCATCGACGAGATCGGTACCCTGGCCTACCACAACGTCGAGAAGCTCTTCGGCGCCTGCGACAACAACCGTATCCAGATCGTCGGAGCCTTCCCCAATCCGGAGTCGGACGTGCTGCTGCTATTCCACCACCGTTACCTGATCGATCGCGACGCCATTGATCCCGGCAAGCGTCGCCTCAAACGCATCGAGCCGCGCCTCTCGCGCCTGGCCCAGCGCCTGCAGGCGCATGCCGAGGGGGTCGCCCCATGAGCGAGTCCTCGATGGTGGAATTCGGCCCCCTGCTCGAGCGCCTGCTGGCCGGCGATTTCGTCTGCGCGGTCAGCGACGAGAACGCCTTCCGGCATCTGCAGGACGAGGCGACCCGCGAGCGGGTCGATGCCTACCTGCGCCCGCTCAATCGGCGCCTGGCGACCAACGCGGAGGGCAGCGTCTATTTCCTCGCCTGGCGTCGGCTCGACGAGACCGCCCGCGATCAACTCTCGCGTCAGCTCAATGACACCGTGACCAGCCTGCTGCCCCTGCTGGAGTGGTTGCAGCTGGTGCAGGAGGCGCTGGGGCGCGACGGCCTGGCCGCCCCCGGCGATGTGCTCAAGCCCGCCGATTTCAGCTCCCGCTGCGAGGATAACCAGGGCCTGCGCGAGCGCCTCGAGCGGCTGGCCAGCGACCCCTTCTTCGGCTCCCAGAGCGACCAGCTCGACGCCCAGCTCAAGCAGGTCTTCAAGCGCCTCAAGGAGCACGGTTACCTGCTCCAGCCCCACGCCGACCGCCAGTACTTCGTGGTCACCGCCAAGATCGACTACCTGATCGATCTGGTGCGCCTGATCCGCGACGAGGAGCAGTTGCCGGTGGATGACCAGGTGTCGGCCGGCCAGGAGCGCCTGCTGTGAGTGGCGGCGACGCTCAGGCCCTGGAGAGCCGCCTGGTCACCACCGGCGTCGAGCGCCTGGCGCTGCTGGGCAAGCATGCCGAGGCGTTGATGGCCGGCTATGCCCGCGATGAGGTGCCCCTGGAGGGGCTCAGCACCACCGCCCTGAATCGATTGCTGGCGGCGCGCCTCCTGTGGCGCCCCGACGAGCAGGGTGGGGTGAAGCTCGCCCCCAAGGTGCGCGAGCTGATCGCCGAGATGCTCGCCGACGAGACCCGTCGCCACGTCAATGCCGACGTCGCCGAGACCCTGGAGCTGATGCGCGGCCTGGTGCAGAGCTACCGGGAGGCCCGCGATGCCGGGGAGTACTGGCGCCAGGAGCAGCAGCTACTGCGCCTGCGCCAGGAGGTGGATGACCTCAACGGCCGCTTCGCCGATGCCATCGACAGCCTGTGGCGGCGCCTCAACGGCGACTTCGGCTTCGTCAGCCGGCTGGCCGACAAGATTCGCGAGAACGCCCGTGCCCAGAAGCAGATCGTGCGCCTGCTCGATGGCCTGGCGCTGATCGACTTCGACGAGCTGATCGCCCTGGTGGGCAGCGACGGCGCCCTGCGCAAGCTGCTGGTCAGTCAGTTGCAGCAGCAGCTCACCCAGCACTTCACCAGCCTGCGCGAGGTACAGCGGCGGCTGATCGAGTTGATGGCACGCTTTCGCCAGCAGCAGTCGCGCAGCCGCCTGGTGGCCGGCATGGTCGGCTTCCTGCGGGAACACCCGGACTTCGTGCCCGGTAATTACGCCAGGCGCAGCGAGGTACCGGTGCTGGTCAATCGTGCCGCGCCCCTGAGCGCCGCGGGGGCCGCCGCCCTGGACCAGGCTCCCGATGTCCGCACCCTGACCGAGCTGCTCCACCAGCTGCCTCGCCCCGCCTCGCGCCCCGAGCCGGTGACCGCCGCCGGCGTCGCCCAGGCGCCCGAGGAGACCCTGGTCGCCGCCCGCCAGCAGGCCCTCAAGGAGGACGTGGAGGCCTACTACCTGGCGGTGGTGGATGGCGGCGGTGAGCCCCTCAGCGCCCTGGCGTACCTCGAGGCGGGCGAACTGACATGGGGCGAGGAGCTCTGGCTGTTCCAGGTGATCGCCGAATACCGCGGCCTGCCGCGGGCCGAGCAGCGGGCCTTCCACCTGCACCAGGAGGAGTCCCAGGCCGGCCCCTATAACCAGCTGCGGCTGATCCATGACGTGCTGCTGCGGCTCGCCTGAGGAGGTCCCATGCCACTCTCGGCTAACGCTAGAAAGCTGCTTCGCGACGTCGCCCGGGGGCTGCATCGAGCGCCCCGGGTCACGAAGGCGAACGGCAAGGCCCTCGATGAGGTGCTCGAGTTGTTGGACGAGTGGCATATCGACCCCGGCTGGCGGCGCTCCCGCGCCGGCTTGTCCTTCGACCGGGACCTGCTGACGGATATCGAGGAGAGGCTTTTCCTCTCGGGGGAACCCGCCCTCGATATCCGCCTCGGCGGCCTGACCAGCGCCGAGCAGGCCCGCCACGGCAGCGTCGAGGACAAGAGCAATCGCGAGGCGCCCCGGGCACGGCGAGTACTGGTCAGCCTGCCCGCCGCGCTTCCCCGGCCCGGCATCGCTCCCGAGCCCCGGGAGGTGCGGGACCTCGACTGGCGGCGGCTCGACCCGGCCGCCTTCGACGTGCTCGTGCAGGTCGAGAATCTCGATAGCTTCTATGACCTGGTCGAACCGTCGGGGCCGGCCACCGGGGCACGGCCCCTGGTGTGCTACCGCGGCGACTCTCACTATGGTGGCGGTTTCGCCGCCTTGGCCGACGCCTGGGCCGCCACCGGCAAGCCCCACGGCTATCTGGGAGACTTCGATGCCAAGGGGGTGAGTCTCGCCCTGGGCAGCGGCGCCACCCATCTGCTGTTGCCACCCCTCGAGACCCTCGCCGCACGCGCCTGTGCCGAGCACCAGCCGTCGCGGCAGCAGGAGTATCAGCCGGCCCTGGGCGATCACGCCGCCCGGCTGCCGGCCGGCCACCCGCTGGTTCCCTATCTGAGGCTATTGCTGGGGCAGCAGCGTGGCCTGCGTCAGCAGTGGTTCGAGTCCATCACTACGCTGACGCGGGTGGCCCTGCGTTAGGCGTCAGGCGATCGCTGGGCGATATAAGGACGTGGCTTGTGTCGGCCCTGGTTCGAGGCGGTGCAGCCGGCGCTACGCTGACGCGGGTGGCCCTGCGTTAGATGCCGGGCGACTGCGCCGGTTCTGGTTCGAAGGAAGGCGCACCGGTGTTGCAATACCCGTAACGGGGCGTTGCGATTGTTGGTTGGCGGGGCGGCGGCTTCGGCGATCTTTATAATTGATAATTATTATTGTTTGGTTTAGCGTAGCGCATCGCATCATCACCATTTCCAGGAGGCGAGAGTGAATCGAACCGCCATCGCAGCGTGGCGCATCCGCGGGTTGGCAGGACTCATGGGACTGGCCCTGAGCCTTCCCGTCCTGGCCACGACGCCCTTGGACACGCATCGGGAGGCGCAGCAGGCCCAGGCGGCGTTGCAGGAACGCATCGATGCCGCCGACGACGAGAGCCGTGCCATGCTCGAGGAGCTGCGCCGCCTGGAGGGGGAGACCCGCCGCCTGAGGCTGGAGAACCAACGCCTGGCGCCGGGCCTTGCGACCCGCGCCGAGCGCCTCGATCGCCGCGAGGCGGCCCTCGAGGCCCTGGCCGATACCCGCCAGGCCCTGCCCGAACTGCAACGGGCGTTGATCGAGCGCCTCGCCGCCTGGGTCGATGCCGACCTGCCGTTCCTGGTCGAGCAGCGCCGGGGCCGGGTCGAGGCCCTGCGCGGGAGCCTCACCGACCCCGACCTGGACGACGCCGAGCGCCTGGAGCGCATCCTGGCGGCCTGGCGTGCCGAGCTCGACTACGGCCGCGAGATGGATGCCTGGCGCGGCACCCTGGACGCGGGGGAGACGCGCCGCGAGGTGGACTTCCTGCGCCTGGGGCGCGTCGGTCTCTACTACCTGACCCCGGACGGGCGTCGGGGCGGCGTCTGGCTGGCGGAGCCGGGGCGCTGGGATGCCCTGGATGACGCCCAGCGTCGCCAGGTGCGCCAGGGCCTGCGCATGGCCCGCGATCAACGGGCGCCGGAACTGCTGCGCCTGCCGGTTTCTCAGCCCCTGGAGGATGACGCATGAGGCTGATGTCACGACTGACCGTGCTGTTGCTGGGCTGGTTCGTCGTCGCCCCGCTAAGCGCCGAGCCCCGGGAGGCCTCGCCGGCCGGCCTGCGCGCCGAGCGTCAGGCCGCCGAGGCCCGCGACCTGGCGCGTCTCGAGGCCTTGCTCGGCGATCGCCAGGCCCTGGAGAGCGCCCTGGAAGAGGCCCGTGCGGCCCATGCCGAGGTCGAGGCCCGTCACCGGGAGCTCGGCGAGCGTGAGGCGGCGCTGGATGAGCGCCGGGAGGCCCTGGCCGCACGCCGCAGCGAGCAGGACGACGGCCTGGCGTCGATCCTCGCCAGCCTGGCGCGCCATGGCGGCGAGCTGCGCGATGCCCTGGCCGAGAGCTGGCTCACCACCCATGGCGCCGAGCTGCCGCCGCGGCTGGATGGCGAGGAGGTGCTGACCCTGGCCGACCTGGAGGCCTTCGCCGATGGCCTGATGGCGCTGACCGCCGAGACCGGCCGGGTGGTGCGTTTCATGGCGCCGGTGGCCGGCGTCGACGGCGAGATCCGCGAACGCCCGGTGGTGCGCCTGGGGGATTTCGCCGCCTTTACCCCCGAGGCGCTGCTGCGCCTCGGCGCCGACGACGCGACCCTGGCGGTGGCCGAAGGCTCCCCCGAGGCTCTGGCCGATGACCTGGCCGCCTTCCATGCCGGGGCGTCGCGGACCCTGGCCATCGATCCCACCCACGGCCAGGTGCTGACGGCCCTGGCCCAGCAGCCGAGCCTCTGGGAGCGCTTCCGGCAGGGCGGTGCCGTGGGCTATGTGGTGGTGGCGCTCGGCGCCGCCGGCATGCTGGTGGCACTGCTGCAGTACGCCTACCTGCTGCGGGTCAGCCTGGCGGTGCGCCGCCAGCGCCGCGACCTGAAGACGCTGCGCGACGATAACCCCCTGGGGCGGGTGCTGGCGCGCTTCCGCGCCCTCTCCGGCGAGGGACACCCGGTGCCCGAGGCCCTGGAGGCGCGCCTCGACGAGGCGGTGCTGGCCGAGTTGCCGCGCCTGGAGCGCGGCCAGCCACTGGTCAAGCTGCTGGCCGCGGTGGCCCCGCTGCTGGGGCTGCTGGGCACCGTCACCGGCATGATCGTCACCTTCCAGGCGATCACCGTCTTCGGCACCGGCGATCCCCAGTTGATGGCCGGCGGCATCAGCCAGGCCCTGGTCACCACCGTGCTGGGGTTGATCACCGCGGTGCCGCTACTCTTCGCCCATACCGCCCTGAGCGCCCGCAGCCGTCAATTAGCCGGCGTGGTGGAGGGGCTGGCCAGCGCGGCCCTGGCCGAGCACCTGGAAGGGCGTGGCCCGACCGCAAGCCGTGACGAGGAGCGCGCGCGTCGTGATGCCGCTCTGGCTTGAGCCCCTGGAACGCCTGGTGGAGGCGGGGGGCGCGGTGCTGGTGGGCATCGCTCTGGTGGCCATGCTGCTCTTCGCCATGGCCCTGGAGCGGGTCTGGTATTTCCGCGTCACCTATCGCCGCGCCCGCCGCGAGCTGATTGGCCACTGGGTGGCGCGGGCCGATCACGCCAGCTGGAGCGCCCTGACCCTGCGCGAGGCCTGGACCCAGGCCCTGCTGCGTCGCCTGCGTCGCCCGCTGCCCTGGCTCCGCTTGCTGGTGGGACTCTGTCCGCTGCTGGGGCTGCTGGGCACCGTCACCGGCATGATCAGCGTCTTCGATAGCCTGGCGCTGAGCGACAGCGGCCAGGCGCGGGCCATGGCCGACGGGGTGGCCCGGGCCACCCTGCCGACCCTGACCGGCATGGCCGTGGCGGTGGTGGGCCTGCTCTTCACCAGCCGCCTGGAACATATCATTCGCCGCGAGGACCAGCGTCTGCACGATCGCCTGGCCCGGGCCGTGGAGGAACGTCATGCGTAGGCGCCGTCTCGTCGCCGATGGCGGCGACGCCAATGAAGTCAACCTGACCCCGATGCTCGACGTGGTCTTTATCATGTTGATCTTCTTCATCGTCACCACCAGCTTTATCAAGGAGAGCGGGGTGGAGATCGAGCGCCCCGAGTCGAGCGCCGCCACGCCCCAGGCGGAGGCCCAGGTGATGGTGGCGATTACCGCCGAGGGGGCGGTCTGGGTGGATGGCGACCCGGTGGACCGTCATCGGGTCGGCGACAGCGTGGCTAACCTAGTCAGCGGCGAGGGCGCGGTGGTGATTCAGGCCGATCGCGAGGCCCCCACCGGGGTGCTGATCGAGGTGATGGATCGCATCCGCGAGGCCGGCGTGGCGCAGGTGGCGGTGGCCGCCACCCGGAGCGGTTCATGACCCGGGTGCCCTTCTCGGCGCTGGGCGGCGCCGCCCTGGCGCTGCTGCTGTTCTGGCTGCTGGCGCTGCTGGTGGCCCCGCCGGAGGCGGAGATCGAGGTGCTCGATGCGCCCATGAGCATGAACCTGGTGGAGGCTCCCGAGGCGGTGCCGGAGCCGCGCGTCGCCGAGGCGGCGCCACCCCAGGCGGCGCCGCCGCCTCCGCCGCTGCCCGAGCCGGCGCCGCCCCAGGCGAGCCCGGTGAGCCTGCCGGAGCCGGAATTGCCGCCCCGGGAGCTCGAGCCGGTGGAGTTCGACGAGCCGCTGCCCGAGTTGGTCGAGGCGCGTCCCGAGCCGCGGCCCGTCCCCGAGCCTTCCCCCGAGCCCGCGCCGGCGCCGAGCCCCTCACCCAGCGAGGCGCCGGCCGACACCGCCGTGGCCAGCGAGCCCGCCGGCGCCCCGACCCCGGGGGACGTCAGCGAGGCGCCGGTGGAAGTGGGTGCCCTGGCCCCCACCAGCCGGGTGCCGCCGGACTACCCCAGTCGCGCCCAGCGCCGCGGCATCGAGGGCCATGTGGAGCTGCGCTTCCTGATTCGCGCCGACGGTAGCGTCGATACGGACTCCATCCAGGTGATCTCGGCCCGGCCGCGCAATGTCTTCGATCGCGCCGCCCGGCAGGCGGTGGCCCGCTGGCGCTTCGCACCGGCCGAGGGACTGCGCCGTGCCCAGCAGCGCCTGGAATTCCAGTTAAGGTAAACACGCCGATGTTCCGCTCTCTGTTCGTGCCTCCGGCGCAACCGGCGCCGCCCGCTGCCACCATCCATGGTCTGGAATTCCAGTTAAGGTAAACACGCCGATGTCCCGCTCTCTGTTCGTGCCTCCGGCGCAACCGGCGCCGCCCGCTGCCACCATCCATGGCCTGGAATTCCAGTTAAGGTAAACACGCCGATGTTCCGCTTTCTTTCGCGCCCTCTGCTAGTAGCACTGAGCTTTTGGTTGGCCGCTCCCCTGGCGCTGGCCGAGCCGGCCCTGCCCGGGGCCACCATCCGCGACCTGGAGGGACTCCAGCAGCGCCTGGCGGCGGGGGAGGGGGCGGCGGTGGCCGAGCGTGCCGCGGCCCAGCACGCTCGCCTGGCCGCCGGCAATGCCGCCGACCGCTGGGCCGCGGCCCTCTACGCCCAGCTGGCCGCCCGCGCCGAGGCCGCCGCCGGGCGCCACGCCGCCGCCGCCGATCACCTGGCCCGGGCGCGCTCGCTGGTGGCGCCCGGCGAGCGCCACGACCGCTGGCTGCGTCGCGAGGCGGAGCTGCGCCTGGCCGCGGGACAGGCCGCCCGGGGCGCCGAGCTGCTCGAGCGCTGGGTGCGCGATCATCCCCAGGAGCGGGCACCGCGTTGGCGCCTGGTCCGGGCCCTGGCCGAACTCGGGCGCTGGGGGGGCGCCGCCGACTGGGTGCCGGCGGGGGGCTCGCCCGATCAGCAGGCCCTGGCCGCCACCGTCTATCAGCGCGCCGGCCGCGGCGGCGAGGCCCTGGCCCGCCTGGAAGCCAGGTTGGCGAGTGGTGCCGAGGCCGCGACCTGGCGTCGCGCCGTGGGCCTGGCCCAGCGGCTGGGCCGCCATGGGCGGGCCGCGGCCCTCTGGGAGGCGGGCTGGCGGGAAGGGGTCTTCTCGGGCAGCGGGGACCTGGAGCGGCGTATCCGCCTGCATCTGGCCGGGGGCACCCCGGCCCGGGCCGCCGAGCTACTGGAGGCGGCCCTCGAGGAGCATGCCCTGGAGGACAGCCTCGAGCGCCGGCGTCTGCTGGCCCAGGCCTGGGAGGCGGCCCGGGATCGCGAGCGGGCCCTGGGCGCCTGGCGGGCGCTGGCCGAGGCGAGCAATATGGCAGAGGACTGGCTCGCCCTGGGGCGGCTGGCCTATGCCTGGGGGCGGGACGCGACCGCCGCCGATGCCTGGGCACGGGCGGCGGCTTTGGGGGATACGCGAGCCGAGGCCTGGCTGGCCACCCTGGACTCCGCCGAGGCCCTTGATCAAGCCCCTTGAGTCGACCCCTTGAGTCATCTCATAAGTCGGGTGAGCGAGCCGAGGCGCGCGCCCCCGATGGAGTGGCTTATCGACGGGGCAGTCAGAGAGCCAGCTCGGTCCACACCGGGGCATGATCCGAGGGCTTCTCCATGCCGCGCAGGACGTAGTCGATGCCGGCATCCTCGACGCGCTCGGCCAGGGGCGCGGTGACCAGGATATGGTCGATGCGCAGGCCTCGCTTGGGCTCGCGATCGAAGCCCTTGGAGCGGTAGTCGAACCAGCTGAAGCGGTCGTCGATATCCGGGTAACGGACCCGGTAGCTGTCCACCAGGCCCCAGGCCTTGATGCCCGAGAGCCACTCCCGCTCCACCGGCTGGAAGCTGGTCTTGCCGTCGCGCAACCAGCGCTTGCGGTTGGCCTCGCCGATGCCGATATCGCTATCCTCCGGCGAGATATTGAAATCTCCCATCACCGCCAGGCGTTCGGTCGGGCGGTGATCCTCCGTCAGCAGGCGCCTGAGCTGGGCATAGAACTGGCGCTTGTGGGGAAACTTCACCGGATGCTCGATGTTCTCCCCCTGGGGGAAGTAGCCGTTCCATACCGTCAGCGGCTCGCTCCCCGCGGGGCGCATGCGCACCCCGATCATCCGCCGCTGGGCGTCCTCGGCATCGTCCGGGAAGCCGTAGTAGACGCTTTCCGGCTCGCCGCACTGGGCGGGGTCGATCATCAGCGCCACCCCGTAGTGGCCCTTCTGGCCATGGAAGTAGACGCGATAGCCCAGGGCCTCCACCGCCGCGCGGGGAAACTCCGGGTCATCCACCTTGGTTTCCTGCAGGCCGATCAGCGCCGGACGCTGACTCGTCACCAGCGCCTCCAACTGGTGAAGGCGGGCGCGGATGCCGTTGATATTGAAGGACACCAGGCGCATCATTCGTCGTCCTTGTCGGCGCGTTTCGGGTGAATCTCGATGCGCGGGGCCTGCTCCTGGCGGGCCTGCTTGCGCTCGGCCTGACGCTTGCGCTGGTCGGCCTTCTTCTGTTGGAAGCGCTGCGACGACCCCACCTCGTCGGGGTTCTCGTGTCGCCACTTCTTGTAGTCCTTGCGCCGGCCGGTGCGGATGGTCACCCGGTCGGCCAGGGAGCGGGTCTTTTTCTTGCGGGTCATGAGTAGCGGCTCCATTGCGCGTTGGCCGCCTATTCTAGCAGGGCGGTCGCGTCCTGAGACAGCTTGGCGAGCCCTGGCGGCCAAGCCCTGCTACAATACCTCGCTTGGAATCGCCCGGGCATGTCGCCAGGCCACATCCACTGAACGATTTGGGACAGAATCACAGCCTATGAGCGAGTCGGATAACCCCACAGCAGCGGCGCCGCAGCCGGCCCAGAACCGCAAACCCAAGCGTCGGCGTCGCAAGCCGCGCAAGTCCGGGTCCAACTGGGACCTGCGCCAGTTCCAGGTGCCGGCGGTGGCGGGCAAGTGGCGCTTCCATGACTTCGATCTGCCGCTGCCCCTGATGCGGGCCATCCATGCCCTGGGCTTCGAATACTGCACCCCGATTCAGGCCGAGGCCCTGGCCAAGACCCTGCTCGGCGGCGACGTGGTCGGCAAGGCCCAGACCGGCACCGGCAAGACCGCCGCCTTCCTGATCTCGATCCTCGCCTACTTCCTCGAGGAGGAGGCCCCGGATGGCCAGAAGCCCGGCGCGCCCCGGGCGCTGATCGTCGCGCCGACCCGCGAGCTGGCGCTGCAGATCGAGAAGGACGCCAAGGCCCTGGCCCGCTTCACCCAGCTCAATGTGGCCAGCGTCGTCGGCGGCATGGACTACCAGAAGCAGCGCGAGAACCTGGGCAAGAAGCTCGATATCCTGGTGGCCACCCCGGGGCGCCTGCTCGATTTCCACGAGAAGCGCGACGTCGACCTGACCCAGGTCGAGGTGCTGGTGCTGGACGAGGCGGATCGCATGCTCTCCATGGGCTTTATCCCCGACGTCAAGCGCATCATCCGCCATACCCCCAAGAAGGAAGCGCGTCAGACCTTCCTCTTCTCGGCCACCTTTACCGAGGACATCCTCAACCTGGCCAGCCAGTGGACCCATGAGGCGGCCCAGGTGGAGATCGCCGTCACCGTCGACAACCAGGCGGATATCGATCAGCGGGTCTACCTGGTCAGCGATGCCGACAAGCAGCGCCTGCTGGTCAAGCTGCTGCAGCAGGAGAGCTTCGAGCGGGTCATCGTCTTCGGCAACCGCCGCGACCTGGTGCGCAAGCTCGACGAGCTGCTGCGCCAGGCCGACATCAACGTGGCGATGCTCTCCGGCGACGTGCCCCAGAACCAGCGCATCACCACCCTGGAGCGCTTCCGCGAGGGCGAGGTGCAGGTGCTGGTGGCCACCGACGTGGCGGGTCGCGGCCTGCATATCGATGACGTCAGCCATGTGATCAACTACACCCTGCCGGAGGATCCGGAGGACTACGTCCATCGCATCGGGCGTACCGGTCGGGCCGGCGCCAAGGGCGTGTCGATCAGCTTCGTGGGCGAGGAGGATGCCTTCTCCCTGCCGGAGATCGAGCGCTATATCGACGCCAAGCTGCCCTGCGAGCATCCGCCGGAAGGCTTGCTCTGAGGCCATGCTCGACGAGGCCCTGAAGGGCGAGATCCAGACCGCCTACCGGCGCCTGCTGGAGGGACTCGAGCTGACGCCCCGCTATGGCCAGCGGCTGATGATCGCCGAGATCGCCCGCACCCTGGCCGGCATTCAGGCCGACGAGGCCGGCAAGCGGCTCAGCGACGAGCATGTCTGCGTGCTGGAGGCGGGCACCGGCACCGGCAAGACCCTGGCCTATCTGCTGGCGGCCTTGCCGGTGGCCAAGGCCCGCGGCAAGCGCCTGGTGGTGGCCACCGCCACCGTGGCCCTTCAGGAGCAGGTCCTGCACCAGGACCTGCCGCTGCTCAAGACCCATAGCGGCCTCGAGTTCGACTTCGCCCTGGCCAAGGGGCGCGGGCGCTACCTCTGCGTGGCGCGCCTCGACCAGGCCCTGGAGGGCGGCGAGGAGAATCCTACCTTGGCGCTCTTCGAGCAGGCCCTCGACAGCGGCGACGACTTCCAGGCCCTGGCCAAGGCCATGGGCGAGGCCTATGGCGGCGGGCGCTGGGAAGGCGACCGCGACGCCTGGCCCGAGGCCATCGAGGATGCCCACTGGCGGCGCCTGACCATCGACCATCGCCAGTGCACCAACCGCCGCTGCGGTCACTTCTCCGCCTGTGCCTTCTTCCGTGCCCGGCGTCGCCTGGAGGGCGCCGACGTCATCGTCGCCAACCACGACCTGGTGCTGGCGGACCTGGCCCTGGGCGGCGGGGTGGTGCTGCCGGCCCCCGGCGAGTGCATCTATATCTTCGATGAGGGGCACCACCTGCCGGACAAGGCGATCGAGCACTTTACTCACCGCTTCGCCGTCAACGGCGCCCTGCGCTGGCTGGGTACCCTCAAGAAGTCGCTCACCGAGCTCAACGCGGCGCTGGCCGTGCAGCCCACCCTGGCACGTCTGCTGGCGACCCTGCCGGAGGCCCTGGCGGCCCTGGAGCCGCGCCTCGGCGAGGTGTTCGGCCTGGCCCACCAGCTCGCCGAGCTGCCGGAGGGAGCCGGCGAGAGCGCCCAGCATCACCGCTTCCCCATGGGCGAGGCGCCCCAGGCGCTGCGCGATCAGGCCGCCGCTCTGGTGCCGGTGTTCGCCGAGATGAGCCGCACCCTGGAGAGCATGGCGGATATCCTCCGCGAGAGCCTCGACCCGGAGAAGTCCACCGGCCTGCCCCGGGAGCAGGCGGAGGCCTGGCTGCCGCTGGTGGCCCTGCTGCATGGTCGCGCCCTGGAGGCCCACGCCCTGTGGCTGGCCTTCGCCGAGCAGGATGACCCCGCCGAGCCGCCCCGGGCCCGCTGGCTGACCTTCGAGCGCTTCCAGGGCGAGCCGGACCTCTTGATCTCGGCGAGCCCGGTGTCGGCGGCCTCGACCCTGGCCCGCCACCTCTGGGGCAGCTGCTATGGCGCCGTGGTCACCTCGGCCACCCTGACCGCGCTGGGACGCTTCGAGCGCCTCCAGGAGCGCGCCGGCCTGGCCAATCGCTACCGCTACCAGCGCCTGCCCAGTCCCTTCGATTATTCCCGGGCGGTGCTCAGCGTGCCCCGGGAGGCGGTGGACCCGGGTGACCGCGAGGCCCATGAGGCGGCCATTCTCGACTTTATCGGCGGCCTCGGTGCCGACGAGGCGGTGTTGATGCTGTTCTCGTCCCGGGCCCAGCTGCGTGCGGTGGAGAAGGCGCTGCCCAAGGCGCTGGCCGAGCGGGTGCTGGCCCAGGATCGCCTGCCCAAGCGCGAGCTGATCGAGCGCCATCGGGCGCGGGTGGACAAGGGCCAGGGCAGCATCATCTTCGGCCTGGCCAGCTTCGCCGAGGGCATCGACCTGCCCGGCGCCTACCTGACCCATGTGGTGATCACCCGGCTGCCCTTCGCGGTGCCCGATGACCCGGTGGGGGCGACCCTGGCGGAGTGGATCGAGAGCCGCGGCGGCAACGCCTTTATGCGCATCAGCGTGCCGGATGCCTCCATCAAGCTGGTGCAGGCCTGCGGGCGGCTGATCCGCAAGGAGGCGGATGCCGGGCGCATCAGCCTGCTCGATCGCCGGGTGCTGACCCGCCGCTACGGCCGCGCCCTGCTCGATGCCCTGCCGCCCTTCGTGCGCGAGATCGACGGGGTGCGTCAGGGGTAAGCGTCTCGCCTCTCGTGCCATCAACGACAGGGCCCGCCAATTGGCGGGCCCTGTCGGTAACGGGGGGAGGCTCAGCCGCGGGGGCGGGTCGGCAGCACCGCCTTGAGCTTGTCGTCCATGCGGTGCAGGGCCTCCTCGGTGGCATCCCAGTCGATGCAGGCGTCGGTGATGGAGACGCCGTACTGCAGCTGGCTGCGATCCGCCGGCACCTTCTGGTTGCCCCAGCCGATATTGGACTCGATCATCAGGCCCATGATCGAGTGGTTGCCCTCGAGGATCTGGTTGGTGACGTTCTCCAGGACCAGCGGCTGCAGGGCCGGGTCCTTGTTGGAGTTGGCGTGGGAGCAGTCGACCATGATATTGGCCTTGAGGCCGGCCTTCTTCAGTTCCTGCTCGGCCAGCGCCACGCTGACGCTGTCGTAGTTGGGCTTGCCGTTGCCGCCGCGCAGCACCACATGGCCATAGGCGTTGCCGCGGGTGCGGATGATCGCCACCTGGCCGCCCTGGTCGATGCCCAGGAAGTTGTGCGGGTGGGCCACCGACTGCAGGGCGTTGATGGCCACGTCCAGGCTGCCGTCGGTGCCGTTCTTGAAGCCCACCGGGCAGGAGAGGCCCGAGGCCATCTCGCGGTGGGTCTGGGACTCGGTGGTGCGGGCGCCGATGGCCGACCAGCTGATGCAGTCCTGCAGGTACTGGGGGGAGATTGGGTCCAGCGCCTCGGTGGCCAGGGGCAGGCCCATCTCGGCCAGTTCCACCAGCAGGCGGCGGGCGATATGCAGCCCCTCCTCGATCTCGAAGGAGTCGTTCATGTGCGGGTCGTTGATCAGCCCCTTCCAGCCCACGGTGGTGCGCGGCTTCTCGAAGTAGACGCGCATCACGATCAGCAGGCTCTCCTTGACCTCGTCGGCCAGGCGGCGCAGGCGGCGGGCATAGTCCAGGGCGGCGTCCACGTCGTGGATGGAGCAGGGGCCCACCACCATCAGCAGGCGGGGATCCTCGCCGTCGAGGATGCGCTGGATGGCCCCGCGCCCCTCGATCACGGTGCGTTCGGCCTCCTCGGTCAGGGGGATCTCCTGCTTGAGGGCCTCGGGGGTGATCAGGACGTCCTGGGCAAGAACATTGAGGTTGTTGACCTGCTGTTGTGACATGCGGCTACCTGTGATGAATCGCGCGGTAATATAAGGGTGTGTCCGAGTAGGCTTCTACTATCGCTCGCCGTCTGGGCGGAAATCAATCGTACCATGGAACTCGCCACCGTCGGCGCAGTCACAGGCCCTCGTGAGTCGCGCGCATGCCGCTTGATGGAATGCCGATAAACAGGAACACTTACGCTAATCCATCACCCCTGCCAGGTTAAGGTCGACGTCTATGAAGCCCCCGCTTGTCACTCTCCCCGCCAGTCAGGCCGCGCCGTCTCCCCTGGCGCCATGCGCCGCCCGGATGGGGAGGGATTGAATGGGCAACCGCGAAACCGATCAGCGCCTCGTCGAGCGGGCGCAGCAGGGTGACACCCGAGCCTTCGACCTGCTGGTCAAGAAGTACCAGCACAAGATTCTCGGCCTGATCGGGCGCTATGTGCACGACCAGGCCGAGGTCCAGGACGTGGCGCAGGAGGCCTTTATCAAGGCCTACCGGGCGCTGGGCAAGTTCCGCGCCGAGAGTGCCTTCTATACCTGGATGTATCGCATCGCCATCAATACCGCCAAGAATCACCTGGTCTCCCGGGGGCGCCGCCCGCCGGGCAGCGACCTGGATATCGTCGACGCCGAGATCCTCGACCATAGCGGGCGCCTCGCCGATATCGAGTCGCCGGAGGCCTCCATCGCCCGGGATCAGCTGGAGGCGGCGGTCTTCGAGGCCATCGAGCAGCTCCCCGAGGACCTGCGCACCGCCATTACCCTGCGCGAGTTCGACGGGCTTTCCTACGAGGATATCGCCCAGGTGATGGACTGCCCGGTGGGCACGGTACGCTCGCGGATCTTCCGTGCCCGGGAAGCGGTGGATCGCCATATCCAGCCGCTGGTGACCACCTCGCGGACCCAGGATCTGGTCTCCGAATAAGGCGGGGCGAAACTTTTGCCAGGCGGCTGAACTGTTGGCGGTCCTTGGCGTCACAGGAGATGCCATGAGGTTGCGACAAATTCACGCAGGATGACGCGGCTGCGCTATGCACCGCTGGGGGGCCGTCGGGCCCGGGTCTGTTTATCGGCGTCATGCCGTGTCGAGTGTGAGGGTAGAGGTAATGAAGCAGAACACGCGGGAGTCATTGTCCGCCTTGATGGACGATGAGGGTGACGATCTGGAGTTGCGCCGTGTCCTCAAGTCGCTGGAGGGCGAGCCGCAGGCGGCCGACACCTGGCGACGCTATCATCTGGCCCGCAGCGCCATGCGCCGGGAGCGCGACACGGCACCCGATATCGACCTCTCCGCCGGCATTCTGGCGCGCCTGGAGGGCGAGCCGGCCCCCGGTCGAGCGGTCGAGAGGTCGCCGCGGCGCTTCGCCTCCTGGGCGGGACGTGCCGCCGTGGCCGCCGGGGTCTCCCTGGCGGTGATCACCGGGGTGCAGTTCTATAACCAGGGCGAGGGCGGCCCCGAGATGGCCGGCCGCGATGCCGCCACCCAGGCGCCCCTGGCCGCCGCCGATGCGTCGCCGACGCGCCCCTCCCTGGTGGACTTGCCGCTCTTCCAGCGCGGCACCCAGGGTGGCGCCTCGCCGCTGATGACGGTGGGCGCCGAGTCGCCCTGGCAGGCCGCCAATTCCCGCCAGTCCCAGCGTAACGATCAACAGCAGGCCCTGTTGCTGCAGTCCTACCTCGACCGCCATGCCCAGGGCAGCGCCTATCGCAGTGGCGACGCCTGGATGCCGCTGCTGCGAGCCTCCGCGAGCGAGCTCCAAGGGCAGCGCTGATGCGGGGCTGGCCGAGACGACGCGAGCGGCTGGCCCTGTGGCTGGGTCTTGGCCTGGGCCTGGGCCTGGGCTTGAGTGGCCTGGCCTTGGCGCAGGAGCCGGGGTTCGACTGCCGTGAGTTGGCCGACGCACCGGCCCCCGAGACCCCCGCCGCCTGGTTCGAGCGCAGCCTCTGGGCCAACCACTGCTATCTCTTCGAGGCGAGGGCCGTGCGCATCAGTGGCGAGGGCGTGCGTGCCCTGGCCCTGACCCATCAGGTGGAGAATGGTCTGCAGCGGGAAGTGGCCCATTTCCTGGACGGCCCGCCGCTCACCTATGAGCGCCTGGGCAAGGTGGGGCGCGGCGGTTGGGCGCGTAGCGACGACGAGGTGCCCGCCTCGCCGGATGCCATTATGGCCCATCTGGATGACTTCTACCGGTTGCGCCTGGCGGAGGATGCCCGGGTGGCCGGTCGCGAGGCCATGCGCCTGGATATCGAGCCCCTGGACGCCATGCGTTTCGGTCAGCGCCTGTGGCTCGACCGCGCGACCGGCCTACCCCTCAAGCAGGAGCTCTTGGATGTCGAGGGGCGAGTCCTGGAGACCTTTCAGCTCACCGAACTGGACGCACCGCGTCTCTATGCGGGGCGGGTGCGCTTCGATCGCTTGCGGGAGCCGCCTCCCGAGACCTGGCGCCCCGGCTGGCTGCCGCCGGGCTATGTGGCCCAGCCGGTGGTGACCACCAGCAGCCTGCATGGCGAGCGGGTCGGGCACCGGGTCTACAGCGACGGCCTGTCGAGCCTGAGCCTCTTCGTCGAACCCCTGACCGAGGACTTTCCGGCCCTGGCGCCGGGCCTGCACCGCCTGGGGATCTCCTATGCGGCGGTGCGGCATCGGGAGCTGGGCGGGCGGGTCATGCAGGTGATGGCCCTGGGCGAGGTGCCGCCTCGGGTCCTGTTGCAGGTGGTGGATCGCCTGCAGTGGCAATCGGGGGGGCCGTGACATGGCTTCCGCATCGCGGCTGTTGATCGCCGAGGGGCGAGTGATCGCCCCCTTCGAGGGAGGCGCCTGGGTCGATTTCACGCCCCTGGCCGGTTGCCAGGGGTGTGCCGCGAGCCAGGGCTGCGGCACCGGCCTCTGGGCCCGCTGGCGGGGGGCGAGGTCCCGGCGTCTGGCCATCGAGAGCCCCCGCCCGCTGGTGGCCGGCGAGCGGGTGGCGGTAGCGCTGCCGGCCAGGCGCCTGGTGCAGGGGGCCCTGAGCCTTTACGGCCTGCCCCTGGGCGTCGGCCTGGGGCTGGGGGCCTGGGGCGAGTGGCGCTTCGGCGCCGATAGTCCCGTGGTGATCCTCGCCCTGTTGGCTGGCCTGGCCCTGGGGGCCGGGCTGTCGCGGCTGGTGGCCGGCCACCATGGCGCCCGCTATCGTCCGCGACTGCATGAGCCGCCGCCCTCCTAGGCTCGGTCGCCTCGCCGGTTTCTTGATGTTTCGTCTCATCAACGTATCGCGTCAATTCGCAGGAGCGTCTCATGCAACCCCTTCGCCAATTCGTCCCAGCCTGGCTCGTCCTCCTGGTCGCCCTGGTGGTCGGATCCTCCGCCCAGGCCCAGGAGCTGCCCGACTTCCGCTCCCTGGTGGAGCAGGCCGCCCCCGGGGTGGTCAACATCTCCACCACCCGGGTGGTGCCGTCCCGCTACCAGCAATTCTACGGGCCCGGCGAGGAGCTGCCGGAACTGCTGCGGCGCTTCTTCGGCGATCAGATCCCCATGCCGCCGGGGCAGGGGCGTGAGCGCGGGCAGGAGCGTCACTCCCTGGGGTCGGGCTTTATCATCGACGCCGATGGCTATGTGCTGACCAATGCCCATGTGGTGGAGGGCGCCGATGAGATCCTGGTGCGCCTCAACGATCGCCGTGAGCTCCCCGCCGAGGTGGTGGGCGTCGACAGCCAGACCGACGTGGCCCTGCTCAAGGTCGAGGCCGAGGGGCTGCCGACCCTGGCCCTGGGCGATTCGGACGACCTGCAGGTGGGGGAGTGGGTGGCCGCCATCGGTTCTCCCTTCGGCTTCGATCACTCGGTGACCGCCGGTATCGTCAGCGCCATCAATCGCACCCTGCCGCGGGACGCCTACGTGCCCTTTATCCAGACCGATGTGGCCATCAACCCCGGCAACTCCGGGGGGCCGCTGTTCAACCTCGCCGGCGAGGTGGTTGGCATCAATTCGCAGATCTTCACCCGCAGCGGCGGCTTCATGGGGCTCTCCTTCGCCATTCCCATCAATGTGGCCATGGATATCGCCGATCAGCTGCGCGCCGACGGCCATGTCAGCCGGGGCTGGCTGGGGGTGGTGATTCAGCCGGTCTCCCGTGACCTGGCCGAGTCCTTCGGCCTGGATACCCCCCATGGCGCCCTGGTCGCCGACCTCGACCCCGAGGGGCCGGCGCGCCGTGACGGCATCCAGGCCGGCGATGTGATCGTCGCCGTGGATGACGAGGAGGTGGAGCGTTCCAGCCATCTGCCGCGGCTGATCGGACGGGTCAGCCCGGGCCACGAGGTGACCCTGACGGTGATGCGCGATGGCGCCGAGCGGCGCCTCGAGGTGACCGTCGGTGCCTGGCCGGATGCCGAGACCGATGTGGCCGCCGGCAAGCGCGCCGGCGGTGCTCGCCTGGGCCTGATGGTCGGCGAGCTGAGCGAGGGCGAGCGCGAGCGCCTGGGCATCGAGGCCGGGGTACGGGTGCGTCAGGTGGAGTCGGGCGGTGCCGCCTACGAGGCGGGCATCCGCGGCGGCGATATCATCGTCTCGGTGGATCATCGCCCCATTGCCTCCAGCGACGACCTGGTCGCTGCGGTGGCCGACCAGTCCGGAGATCGGGCCCTGCCGGTGCGTCTCTACCGGGACGGGCGCTCCCTCTATGTGGCGCTGCGACTCGAACCGCGCTGAGGTCATCGGCATCGGGGCCCCGCGGGGCCCCGATGCGTTTCTGGCCTCGCTGTCCAAGCCGCGGCCATGCCGGTACAATGCGCGCAAGCTTTCGGCGCGATCCCCCGGCGGGTGGCATGGCCGTCACGGCCAGGAGCGCCTACACGAATCGGATCCCAGTGCATGAGCAGCAAAGAAACTCGAAAAGAAATCAATCACATACGCAATTTTTCCATCATCGCTCATATCGATCATGGCAAGTCCACCCTGTCGGATCGGCTGATTCAGCTGTGTGGCGGCCTGAGTGACCGGGAGCTCAAGGAGCAGGTCCTCGACTCCATGGATATCGAGCGGGAGCGGGGCATCACCATCAAGGCCCAGTCGGTGACCCTCGATTACCACGCCGAGGATGGCAACACCTACCAGCTCAACTTCATCGATACTCCGGGCCACGTGGATTTCTCCTACGAGGTGTCGCGCTCCTTGTATGCCTGCGAGGGGGCCCTGCTGGTGGTGGACGCCGCCCAGGGCGTCGAGGCCCAGTCGGTAGCCAACTGCTATACCGCCGTGGAGCAGGGGCTCGAGGTGCTGCCGGTGCTCAACAAGATGGACCTGCCCCAGGCCGACCCGGACAAGGTCGCCCAGGAGATCGAGGAGATCATCGGCCTCGATGCCACCGATGCCTGCCAGGTCTCCGCCAAGAGCGGCCTAGGCATGGAGGCGCTGCTGGAGCGCCTGGTGCGTGATATCCCGCCGCCCCGGGGCAACCCGGACGGCCAGCTGCAGGCCTTGATCATCGACTCCTGGTTCGACAACTACCTGGGCGTGGTCTCCCTGGTGCGGATCTTCGACGGCACCCTGAAGAAGGGCGACAAGATTCGCATCAAGTCCACCGGCCGCGACTGGCAGGCCAACGAGGTGGGCATCTTCACGCCGCTGCGCAAGGAGACCGGCGTGCTGCGGGCCGGCGAGGTGGGCTTTATCGTCGCCGGCATCAAGGACATTCACGGCGCGCCGGTGGGGGATACCATCACCCACGCCAAGACCCCGGACGTGGAGCGCCTGCCCGGCTTCCAGAAGGTTAAGCCCCAGGTCTATGCGGGGATGTTCCCGGTCAGCGCCGACGACTACGAGGACTTCCGCGACGCCCTCGAGAAGCTGGCCCTCAACGATGCCTCCCTGGAGTACGAACCGGAGAACTCCGATGCCCTGGGCTTCGGCTTCCGGGTCGGCTTCCTCGGCACCTTGCACATGGAGATCATCCAGGAGCGCCTCGAGCGCGAGTATGACCTGGACCTTTTGACCACCGCCCCCACCGTGGTCTACGAACTGGCCATGAAGAATGGCGAGGTGCGCTACGTCTCCAACCCCTCCAAGCTGCCGGACATGGCCGACGTGGAGGAGATGCGCGAGCCCATCGTGCGGGCCAGCATCCTGGTGCCCCAGGAATTCGTCGGCAACGTCATCGCCGAGTGCGAGAATCGCCGCGGCACCCAGCTCGACATGCAGTTCCTCGGCAGCCAGATCCAGCTCACCTATGAGCTGCCCATGTCCGAGGTGGTGATGGACTTCTTCGATCGCCTCAAGTCGATCTCCAAGGGCTACGCCTCCCTGGAGTACAACTTCGAGCGCTTCGAGGCGGCCAAGCTGGTGCGCCTGGACGTGCTGATCAACGGCGACCGGGTCGATGCCCTGGCGGTGATCATCCACCGCGATCACGCCCACTCCCGAGGACGCATCCTGGTCGAGAAGATGAAGGAGCTGATCCCGCGGCAGATGTTCGACGTGGCCATCCAGGCGGCCATCGGCGGCCAGGTGGTGGCGCGCTCCACCGTCAAGGCGCTGCGCAAGAACGTCACCGCCAAGTGCTACGGCGGCGACGTGAGCCGCAAGAAGAAGCTGCTCGAGAAGCAGAAGGCGGGCAAGAAGCGCATGAAACAGGTGGGCCGGGTGGAGATTCCCCAGGACGCCTTCCTGGCGGTGCTCAAGGTCAATGACTAGGAAACGTTAAATGGATTTTTCGCTATTGCTGGTGGTGGCGGTGGCCGTCACCGGGGTGATCTGGCTGGCCGACCGACTCTGGTGGCGGCCCGCCCGGCTGGCGCGCCTGGCGGCGGTGAGTGCCGAGGCGCAGGGGGAGGTCGACGAGGCGACCCGTGGCAAGCTGCTCAAGGAGCCCTGGCCCGTCGACTACGCGCGTTCCTTCTTCCCGGTGCTGCTGGTGGTGCTGGTGGTGCGCAGCTTCCTGGTGGAGCCCTTCCAGATTCCCTCCGGTTCCATGCGCCCGACCCTGGAGGTGGGCGATTTCATCCTGGTCAACAAGTTCGCCTACGGGCTGCGCCTGCCGGTGGTGCATACCGAGATCGTCGACCTGGGCGAGCCCGAGCGGGGTGACGTCATGGTGTTCCGCTTCCCCGAGGAGCCCTCGGTCAACTTTATCAAGCGGGTGGTGGGGCTGCCCGGCGACCGCATTCGCTACGAGGGCAAGCAGCTCTACGTCAATGGCCAGGCGGTGCCCAAGGCGCTGCTGGAGGAGGGCCCCGCCGAGGCGCCCCGCGAGCGCCTGCTCGAAGAGCGCTTAGGCGAGGTCGCTCACCTTATCTACAATAATCCTCAGGACCCGGGTCCCCAGGTGCGTGAGCTGGTGGTGCCCGAGGGGCATTACTTCACCCTCGGCGACAATCGCGACCACTCCAATGACAGTCGCTACTGGGGCTTCGTGCCGGAAGAGAACATCGTCGGCCGCGCCTTCGCGGTGTGGATGCACTGGGACGGCGGGTTGCCCAGCTTTACCAGCGTGCGGCGGATTCAGTAATCACGGGGCACAGCCCCCGATGGCGCGCGCCACGACCGCGCGCCATCCCATAAGCAATAGAGCAGGAGTTTCGTGAGCAACCCCCTGAATGACTTCAGCCGCCGCATCGGCCACCAGTTCGGCGATAACGCGCTGCTGGAACTGGCGATGACGCATCGCAGCTATGGCGGCAAGAACAACGAGCGGCTCGAGTTTCTCGGCGACTCCATCGTCAACTTCGTGATCGCCGAGGCGCTCTTCCGGCGCTTCCCCGAGGCCCGCGAGGGCCAGCTGTCGCGGCTGCGGGCGCGGCTGGTCAAGGGTCAGACCCTGGCCGAGCTGGCGCGCGAGTTCGACCTGGGCCCCTGCCTGCGGCTCGGCTCCGGCGAAATGAAGAGCGGCGGCCATCGCCGCGACTCCATCCTCGCCGATGCCGTGGAGGCGGTGATCGGTGCCATCTTCCTGGATGCCGGCATGGACGTGGCCAAGGCTCGGGTGCTGGCCTGGTACGGCACCCGCCTGGAGGCCATCGACCTGCAGGATACCCAGAAGGATCCCAAGACCCGCCTGCAGGAGTTCCTGCAGTCCCGCCAGTCGCCGCTGCCCCGCTACGAGGTGCTGTCGGTGGAGGGCGAGGCGCATGCCCAGACCTTTACCATCGAGTGCCAGGTAGAGATGCTGGATGCCCCCACCGTCGGCGTCGGCTCCAGCCGTCGCTATGCCGAGCAGCAGGCCGCCGAACAGGCCCTCGCCCAACTCGAACCCAAGGGAGCCCGGTCATGACCCAGACCTGTGGATTCGTGGCCATCGTCGGTCGCCCCAATGTGGGCAAGTCGACGCTGATGAATCGCATCCTCGGCCAGAAGGTGTCGATCACCTCCCGGCGACCCCAGACCACCCGTCATCAGGTGATGGGGATCAAGACCGAAGGGGAGGCCCAGTTCATCTATGTGGACACCCCGGGGATGCATATCATGGCGAAGGATCGCAACAAGGCGATCAACCGCTTCATGAACCAGGCGGCCACCCAGGCCCTGCGCGACGTGGACTGCGTGGTCTTTATCATCGACCGCACCCGCTGGAGCGACGAGGATCAGGTGGTGCTGGACAAGCTGGCCCAGGTCAAGGCGCCGGTGATCCTGGCGGTCAACAAGGTGGACTGGCTGGAGGACAAGGCCAGCCTGCTGCCCTGGCTGGCCAAGGTGGGGGCCAAGCGCGACTTCGCCGCCATCCTGCCGATCTCCGCCAAGCACGGCACCAATGTGCCGGAGCTGGAGGCGGAGGTGGCCAAGCATCTGCCGGAGAGCATTCACTTCTATCCGGAAGATCAGGTCACCGACAAGAGCCAGCGCTTCCTGGCCGCGGAGCTGGTGCGCGAGAAGATCATGCGTCAGCTGGGCGACGAGCTGCCTTACCAGATGACGGTGGAGATCGAGGAGTTCCGCGACACCGGCAAGGTGATCCATATCAGCGCCCTGATCCTGGTGGAGCGTCCCGGCCAGAAGAAGATCCTGATCGGCGACAAGGGCGAGCGCATCAAGCTGATCGGTCGCGAGGCGCGCCTGGAGATGGAGCGGGCCTTCGATGCCAAGATCATGCTCAACCTCTGGGTCAAGGTGAAGCGCGGCTGGTCCGACGATAGCCGGGCGCTCAAGAGCCTGGGTTACGATCTGGACTGATGGTAACCCACGACCTCGGGCAGGCTATTCAGCCCGGGGCTTTCCTGGGGGCAGGCAGCTCCGGAAGGCCGGCCCCGCGCGAAGACGCTGTGAACCCATCCCTGGGCGCTCGACTTTTTCCTGCGAAGCTACGCAATCCTGCTTCGCTTGCAGGGCCGGTGCTGGCCATCCATGGCCAGCCCGTTCGGAGCAGTGCTCCTCACCCCTGGAAAAAGACGCTTCGCTCCGGCCTGCCCCCAGCGCCCCTCAGCGATTCCGGCAACAAGGCTCCTTGTTGCTTGCAGGAGTTCGCCCTGAATTGGATGGCAGTCCATGCAGCCACAACCCGCATTTCTGCTGCATAAGCGTCCCTACCGGGAGACCAGCGCCCTGGTGGAGCTGATCACCCTGGACCACGGCCGGGTACGTGCCGTGGCACGCGGCGTACAGCGCCCCGGCAGCCGCAGTCGTGGGCGACTGCAGCCCTTTACTCCCCTGCACCTGACCTGGAGCGGCCAGGCCGAGCTCAAGCGCCTGGGGCTGATGGAGAGCCGCGGCGCGGCGGCGCTGCTGGCCGGCGAGGCGCTGCTGTGTGGTTTCTATGCCAATGAGCTGCTGACCCGCACCCTGCCGGTGGAGTTGCCGGTGGCCGAGGTGTTCGCCTTCTATGGGGCGCTGCTCGAGGCGTTGCCGTTTCCGGAGCGGCGGGCCCCGGCCCTGCGGCGCCTGGAACTGGCCCTGCTGGAGGCCCTGGATGCGGCGCCCGTCTATCTGGACGAGCAGGGGGCCGAGCTGGACCCCCAGGGTCGCTACGCCTACCGGGCCGAGACGCGTCACTTCGTGCGCCTGGCCGAGGGCGGCCTGGATGGGCGTACCCTGCGCCTGCTGGCCCAGGGCGACTGGAGCGAGCCGGGGCTGGCGGGGCCCGCCAAGGGACTCGCCCGGGCGGCCCTGGCGCCGTTGCTGGGCAGCCGCCCGCTACGCTCCCGGGAGCTGATGCAGCGCCTCGCCGCCTCACGACGCTCTCGCCCGGACAGCCCTGAGCGGCAAGCATAGCTAAAACGCCCGGACGCCAGCGCTGTTATCCTGGCCCCTGGGCGGCTCGCAGGTTTTCTTTCCTCTTCCAGGCGCCTGGCGCCGCTCTTTCAGCTTCTGGCTTCCCGCTTTATCCTTAGGCTCTGATTTCCTTTTTCCTGGAGCCCGTTATGCATCCCCCGCGTATTCTGCTCGGCGTCAATATCGACCATATCGCCACCCTGCGTCAGGCCCGTGGCACCCGCTACCCGGACCCGGTCCAGGCGGCGCTGCTGGCCGAGGAGGCCGGCGCCGACGGCATCACCGTGCACCTGCGCGAGGATCGCCGGCATATCCAGGAGCGCGACGTGCGCCTGCTGGCCGAGGTGCTCAATACCCGCATGAACCTGGAGATGGCGGTTACCGAGGAGATGCTGGCCCTGGCCGAAAGCGTGCGCCCGGCCCATGTCTGCCTGGTGCCGGAGAAGCGCGAGGAGCTGACCACCGAAGGCGGGCTGGACGTGGTGGGGGGCTTCGAGGCGATCGCCGCGGCCTGCGCGCGCCTGGCCGCCGCCGACTGTGAGGTATCGCTGTTTATCGACCCGGAGCCGAGTCAGATCGAGGCCGCCGCCAAGGCCGGGGCGCCGGTGATCGAGCTGCATACCGGCGCCTATGCCGAAGCCAGCGGCGAGGCGGCACGCCAGGAACACGAGCGTATCGCCGCCGCCGCCGAGCTGGCCGGGGAGCTGGGGCTGATCGTCAATGCCGGCCATGGCCTGCACTACCATAACGTGGAGGCCATCGCCGCCATTCCCGGCCTGCATGAACTCAATATCGGCCATGCCATTATCGCCCGCTCCCTCTTCGTGGGGCTCAAGGAGGCGGTGGCGGAAATGAAGCGCCTGATCATCGCCGGCCAGGAGGCGGGCTTCGTGGCGGCCCTGGAGGCCCACGATCATGATCACGACCACGAGCACTGAGCCGCGCCCGGGGCGCTAATGCCCCGGGCCAGTCATTTCGGCGTATCGGAGGCGGTTTCCCTGCACAAGCCGCGGCGCTTCCTCGGCGCCCCGGGCTAGTTATTTCGGCGTGCCGAGGGGCGTTTCCATGGCCTGAGGGGCCTCCTCGGCGGCCCAGGCTCGGAGCCGTGCCATGGCGGCATGCAGGGCCTCGACCAGCGACTCGGTATCGGCCAGGCCGGCGACCCGCAGGCGGGTCTCCAGGGTCTCGGCCAGCAGCGCCAACTGGGGCACGCCGCAGTAGCGACAAGCGCCATTGAGGGCGTGCACGACATCCAGGAAGGCGGTCTCGTCCCCGGCGTCCCAGGCCGCGCGCAGCTGGCGCTCGGTGTCGTCGAGGCTGGCCAGCAGCATTCCCAGGGTCTGGCGCGCCAGGTCCTCGCGCCCGCCGGCCAACTGGGTGCCCAGGGTCAGGTCCACCGCCGGCAGTTCCTCGTCGGCGGTGGGCGTCGGGCGGCGCCTGGCCACCCGGCGCGGCGCGGCGGGCAGGCTCAGGGTCATATTGAGATGCTGCCCCAGCAGGCCGACCAGGGCCTCCGCCTGGATCGGTTTGATCAGCACGTCATGCATGCCCGCCTTGAGCAGCCGCTGGCGCTCCTCCTCCAGGGCATGGGCGGTCACCGCGATGATCGGGCAGCGTCGCCAGGCATCGCCCAGCTCGCGGAGCGCCTTCATCGCCTCCACGCCATCCATGCCCGGCATGCGGATATCCATCAGCACCAGGTCGTAAGGGCGGGTGCGGCCTCGGGCGAGGGCTTCCTCGCCGCTGGCGGCTTCCTCCACCTCCAGGCCCAGGCCATCGAGCATCTCGCGGACCAGCAGGCGATTGGAGTCGGTGTCGTCGACGACCAGCACCCGCCGGGGGGGAACGGCGGTGACGGGCGACTCGATCGGGACGGGCGTCGGGGCATTCAACTGGCGCTGGATCACCGCCGCGAGGCTGCGCCGCGACAGCGGCTTGCTGATCACCTCGCCGCCATGGGGCAGCGGCAGGTCGGGGATATCGAAGGGCGGCACGTTGGCCATCACGATGCTGGGGCAGCGCACGCCGGCCAGGCACTCTCGCCAGCCGACCATCTCGGCCTTGGTCATGGGTAGCGGCGGTAGCCCCACCAGCAGCAGGTCCGGGGCCGTCTGGAGGGCATCGCAGGGCGACGCCTCCTCCAGGACCTGCAGCTCGGCGCCCCAGGTCCTCAGCAGGTGCGCCAGGGCGTGTCGCGTCGCCGCGTGGGGCTCGTAGAGGGCGACCCGCTGGCCGCCCAGATCCAGCTCCAGGGGGCGCTCCTCCAGGGACTTGGCGCGCAGCGGCAGGCTCAGGGTGAAGGTGGAACCGCGTCCCGGGGCGCTCTCCACGGCGATGTCACCGCCCATCTGTTCGACCAGCTGGCGACAGATCATCAGCCCCAGGCCGGTGCCGCCATAGTGGCGGGTATCGCTGTCGCGGGCCTGCTGGAAGGCCTGGAAGAGGCGGCGCTGGCTCGCCTCGTCCATGCCGATACCGGTATCGCTGATCTGCACCCGCAGGATCACCTCGGCGCCTTCGGCCTCCTCGAGCATCACCCGCACCAGGATCTCGCCCTTCTCGGTGAACTTGATGGCGTTATGGACCAGGTTGGTCAGTACCTGCTTGAGGCGCAGGGGGTCACCCTGCAACTGGGCGGGCACGTCATCATAGATCAGCCCCAGCAGGTGCAGTTGCTTCTGCTGGGCCATGGGGGCCTGCAGGCCCAGCACCTCGTCGACGATCACCAGGATATCCAGGTCGACGCTCTCCAGCTCCAGCTTGCCCGCCTCGATCTTGGAGAAGTCGAGGATATCGTTGATCAGCGACAGCAGGTTGTTGGAGGCCTTGTGCACATGGCTGAGCCACTCCTGCTGACGGTCGTCGAGCTCCGAGCGGGCCAGTAGCTGGCAGAAGCCGATGACGCCGTTGAGCGGGGTGCGGATCTCGTGGCTCATGTTGGCCAGGAATTCCGACTTGATGCGGCTCGCCTCCAGGGCGCGGCGGTGGGCCATATCGAGCTCGATGTTCTTGATCTCGATGGTCTCCATGGACTCCTGCAGGTCCAGGGTGGTCTGCTCGATATGCTGTTGCATCTCCTCCTGGGCATGGCTCAGGTAGTCGGCCAGGGCATTGAGTCCCTGGGCCAGCTCGGCGGTCTCCACCGGGCCGCGGGTATCCAGGCGCGGGCGGTAGTCGCCGCTGTTGAAGCGTTCCAGGGCGCGGCGCAGCGACTCCAGCGGCTGCACCCATTGGCGCCCCAGGGCGTAGGCCAGCAGGAAGAGGGCCAGCCCCAGTACCAGGCAGCCCAGGCCGACCAGGGTCAGGTGGCGGTAGAGCGCCAGGCGCAGGGGGGCGGGGTCGACTTCCAGGTCGACCCACAGGGGGGGCGAAAGGTCCGGCAGGGGCGTCAGCAGGCGCCACTCCTGCCAGGTGGACGCCCCGGCCGGGTCGGGGCGCAGCGATTCCTGGCCCTTGCCCAGGTGCAGGGGGGTATCGCCCTGGGCGTCACGCAGGCTCAGCGCCTGGACCGGTGGCTCGTCCATCAGGCGCTGGGCCAGGCGCTCCAGGCGCGATGCGTCGCCCGCCTCGACGGCCTCGGCCAGGGAGGGAGCCAGCAGCGCCACGGCGCGCTCCAGGCGCTGCTGGACGGCCTCTTGCTGCTGGTGTTCGAGGTAGAGGAGGCTCGCCACGGCGATGCCGCTGATCAGGATCAGCGGCATCAGGAAGACGAGCAGCATCAGGCGGGTTCGCAAGGACATCGGGGCTTCCCTTGGCACCAGGAGTTGGCGGACAGTATGACATAGCCGGGGATCATCACTGTCACCCGGCTGGTCCCACGGATATAATGGAAAAAACGTTTCCATAAGGAAAGTTAGATGCAGTTTCCCACCCTCGAGGACGTGGTCGGCAACACGCCCCTGGTGCGCCTGCAGCGCATCGGCGCCGGCCGTAACAACACCCTGTTGGCCAAGCTGGAGGGCAATAACCCGGCGGGTTCCGTCAAGGATCGTCCGGCCCTGTCGATGATCCAGCAGGCCGAGGCCCGTGGCGAGATCCGCCCCGGCGATACCCTGGTGGAGGCCACCTCCGGCAACACCGGTATCGCCCTGGCCATGGCCGCCGCCATCAAGGGCTACCGCATGGTGCTGATCATGCCCGAGAACGCCTCCGAGGAACGCAAGCAGGCCATGGCCGCCTACGGCGCCGAGCTGATCGGCGTCAGCAAGGAGGGGGGCATGGAAGAGGCCCGGGACCTGGCCGAGGCGATGATCGGCCGGGGCGAGGGCAAGGGCCTCGATCAGTTCGCCAACCCCGATAACCCCCTGGCCCACTACCAGGGGACCGGTCCCGAGCTGTGGCGCCAGACCGAGGGGAAAATCACCCACTTCGTCAGCTCCATGGGTACCACCGGCACCATCATGGGGGTCTCCCACTACCTCAAGGAGCGCAACCCCGAGGTGCAGATCGTCGGCCTGCAGCCGGAGGATGGCGCCAGCATCGCCGGCATCCGTCGCTGGCCCGAGGAGTATCTGCCGCGGATCTATGATGCCAGCCGCGTCGACCGGGTGCTGGATATCGGCCAGGAAGAGGCCGAGGTGCATATGCGCCGCCTGGCCCGGGAAGAAGGCATCATGGCCGGCGTCTCCTCCGGCGGTGCCCTGGCCGGGGCCCTGCGTATCGCCGAGCGGGTGGAGAATGCGGTGATCGTCTTTATCGTCTGCGACCGCGGCGACCGCTACCTCTCCACCGGCCTGTTCGGAGCCTGACATGGCGATGCTTGGCAAACGTCGCCCCCCGCGGCGGCGCTCCGGCGTGTCGGGACTCAGTGGCCGCGCCACCACGCCGGCGCCGGAGACGGCGCCCGCCGGCGACGAGGACGGCGTGGTGATCGAGCGTCTCGCTCATGATGGCCGTGGCCTGACCCATGGCGCCGACGGCAAGGCCTGCTTCGTCGAGGGCGCCCTGCCCGGCGAGCGGGTGCACCTGGCGGTGCATCGTCAGCGCAAGCGCTTCGACGAGGCCCATCTGCGCGAGCTGATCACGGCCTCGCCGGAGCGAATCGAGCCCCCCTGCGCCCACTACGGCAGCTGCGGCGGCTGTGACCTCCAGCACCTGAGCCCGGACGCCCAGCGTCGCCACAAGCAGGCGGTGCTCGCCGAGCAACTCGGCCGTCAGGGCGTGACCCTGGAGGCGCCGCCGCAACTGCTGGCCGGCGAGGGGCTCGGCTATCGGCGCCGGGCACGCCTCGGCGTGCGGCTCGACGCCGAGGGGACCCTGCATCTGGGGTTTCGCGGCCGGCGTAGCCACCACCTGGTGGATATCGCCGCCTGCCCGGTGCTGACCCCGCCCCTCGACCGGCTGCTTCCGGCCCTGCGGGAGCATCTCCCGAGCCTGGAGGCACCTCGCCAGGTGGGGCATCTGGAGCTGATCGATAGCGATGCCGGGGTGGCCCTGGTGGTGCGCCAGTTGCGCGACAATCCCCGCGACGCCGAGCGCTGGCGCGCCTTCGCCGAGCGCCAGGGCGTGCACCTGGCCTGGCTGCTGGGCCGCGAGGCGCCGGTGCTGCGCTGGCTCGGCGAGGCTCCGAGCCTGCACTATGCCCTGGGCGAGCTGCGGGTCAACTTCGCGCCGGGGGACTTTATCCAGGTCAATGGCGAGGTCAATCGTGCCCTGGTGGAGCATGCCCTGACCTGGCTGGCGCCGGCCCCGGGGGAGGCCGTGCTCGACCTCTTCGCCGGGGTCGGCAACTTCAGCCTGCCGCTGGCCGCCGCCGGGGCCCGGGTCACCGGTGTCGAGGGCAGTCCGGCGATGGTCGAGCGCCTGGCCGACAACGCCCGGGCCAATGCGCTCTCCCTCGCCGCGCGCCAGGCCGACCTCAACGACCCCGGGGCGGTGACGCGATTGCTCGACGAGGTGCCGGCGACGGCGGTACTGCTCGACCCGCCCCGGGAGGGCGCCGAAGCGGTATGTCGCGCCCTGGCCAACCAGGAAGCGGTGGAGCGGTTACTCTATGTCTCCTGTGACCCGGCGACCCTGGCTCGGGATGCCGCCATCCTGGCGGCGGGGGGGCTGCGCCCGGTGCGTGGCGCCGTGGCCGATATGTTCGCCCAGACGGCGCACCTGGAGTCGGTGCTGCTATTTCGCCGCGGGGAAGGTTAGTCGGGGATACACCATTGGGAACACAGGGGCGCTGGGGGTAGGTCGGAGCAAAGCGTCTTTATCATGGACGATAAAGTCGAGCTTCCATGGAAGGATTCACAGCGTCTTTGCGGAGTGCCTACCCCCAGGTTAGCCCCGGGATCTGGCCAGGCTGGTGGGCCAAGATGCCATCGTTTGCCTTGGCCAGGTTGTTAGAACAATTAGCGGGCCGTCGGCCGGCGGCCCGGGGTGGAATCAAGGAGCGCCAGGAGATGGTGAAGGTTCGTGAAGACCAGCCGCTGAACGGCGAGGGCCGGGTCGATATCGACCAGTGGCTGGTGCGCCTGCAGGAAGACGTGACCCTGAGTGACCCGGCGAAGCTGCGCCGAGCCTGTGAGCTGGCCCAGTGCCTGGCCGCCGATAACGCCGGTGGCCACAAGACCTGGCTGCCTAGGGACACCAGCTTCCGCATGGGGCTGGAGATGGCCGATATCCTCGGCGAGCTCAAGCTCGACCAGGCGGCGCTCGAGGCCGCGGTACTCTACCGCACGGTACGCGAGGGGCTGCTGAGCCAGGAGCAGGTCGCCAAGCAGTTCGGCGACGAGGTGGCGCGGCTGATCGACGGCGTGCTGCAGATGGCCGCCATCAGTCAGCAGGCCCCCAGCCACGGCATGCAGCAGCACGACCAGCAGGACAACCTGCGCAAGATGCTGGTGACCATGATCGACGACGTGCGCGTCGCCCTGATCAAGATCGCCGAGCGCACCTGTGCCCTGCGCCAGGTCAAGGACGCCCCCCGCGACAAGCGCCTGCAGGTGGCCCGGGAGGTGTTCGATATCTACGCCCCCCTGGCCCACCGCCTGGGCATCGGCCACCTCAAGTGGGAGCTCGAGGACCTCTCCTTCCGCTACCTCCACGAGGAAGACTACAAGGCCATCGCCAAGCTGCTGGCCGAGAAGCGCCTCGATCGGGACCGCTATATCAGCGATGTGGTGGGCACCCTCGAGGAGCTGCTGGAGGCCCAGGGCATCACCCGCTACGAGGTGGACGGTCGCGCCAAGCATATCTATTCCATCTGGCGCAAGATGAAGCGCAAGCGCATCGACTTCTCCCAGGTCTATGACGTCCGTGCGGTGCGCCTGTTGGTGCCGGAGGTTGCCGACTGCTACACCGCCCTGGGGCTCGTCCACTCCCGCTGGCACCACGTGCCCCACGAGTTCGACGACTATATCGCCAACCCCAAGAAGAACGGCTACCAGTCCCTGCACACCGCCGTGCTGGGACCGGAGAACAAGGTGCTGGAGATCCAGATCCGCACCTTCGCCATGCACGAGGAGGCGGAGCTCGGCGTCTGCGCCCACTGGCGCTACAAGGGACACGACACCAAGGCCAAGAGCTCCAGCTACGAGGAGAAGATCGCCTGGCTGCGCCAGGTCCTCGAATGGCAGGAGGAAGTGGGCGAGTTCGGCGACCTGCGCGAGGGCCTCAACAGCGACGTGGCCCCGGATCGCATCTATGTCTTCACCCCCGACGGCCATGTCATCGACCTGCCGCGCATCGCCACCCCCATCGATTTCGCCTACCGGGTGCATACCGAGGTGGGGCATCGCTGTCGGGGCGCCAAGGTCAACGGCCGCATCGTGCCACTCACCTACAAGCTCAAGACCGGCCAGCAGGTGGAGATCCTCACCGCCAGCAAGGGCGGCCCCAGTCGCGACTGGCTCAACCCCGGCCTCGGCTATGTGCGTACCTCCCGGGCCCGGGCCAAGATCCAGGCCTGGTTCAAGCAGCAGGCCCGGGGCCAGAACCTGGAGGAGGGCAAGGCGCTCTTCGAACGCGAGATGAAGCGCCTCGACCTCGAGGACATGGACCTGGAGACCCTGGCCCACAAGGTCAACTACGTCAGCGTCGATGACATGTACGCGGCCCTCGGCGCCGGCGACCTGCGCATCGGCCAGGTGCTGCACCAGGCCCAGCAACTGTTCGGCGAGTCCGACGACCAGGAGCGGCTCGATCGGCTGCTGGCCAAGCCCCGCAAGGCGGCGCCCAAGGGCGGCAAGAGCGATATCACCGTACTCGGGGTGGGCAACCTCAAGACCAGCATGGCCAACTGCTGCCACCCGGTACCCGGGGAGGCCATCGTCGGCTTTATCACCCAGGGGCGTGGGGTCACCATCCACCGCCAGGAGTGTCCGAATATCCTCCAGCTGCGCCTCGACGAGCCCCAGCGCATCATCGAGGTGGAGTGGGGCGAGCGCCCGGGGACCCAGTACCCGGTGGATATCGTCATCGAGGCCTGGGATCGCTCCGGCCTGCTGCGCGACGTCACCGGCCTGCTGGGCAACGAGAAGGTCAATGTGCTCTCGGTGAACACCCGCACCGACAGCGAGGACGGCATCGCCCGGCTGGCCATCACCCTGGAGGTGGATAGCCTGGAGACCCTGGGGCGACTCTTCTCGCGGATCCAGCAGCTGCCCAACGTGATCGACGTCAAGCGGTTGCGCACCGGCAAGGGGGGCAAGGCATGAGCGAGCCCCGCTACGGCCTCGATGACCTGCTGACCCTGATGGCGGTGCTGCGCGACGCCGACCAGGGCTGCCCCTGGGACCTCAAGCAGGACTGGGACAGCATCGTGCCGCATACCCTGGAGGAGGCCTACGAGGTGGCCGACGCCATCGAACGGCGCGCCTATGAGGAGCTGCCCGGGGAGCTCGGCGACCTGCTCTTCCAGGTGATCTACTACGCCCAGTTCGGGGCCGAGGAGGGACGCTTCGACTTCCACGACGTGGTCCACGCCCTGACCGCCAAGATGCTGCGCCGCCACCCCCATGTCTTTCCCGAGGGCACCCTGGTCTCGCGGCGGCCCCCCGGGGTGAGCGCCGAGGCGATCGAGACCCGCCAGGTCCACTCCCGCTGGGAGAGCCTCAAGGCCGAGGAGCGCGCCGAGCGGGACGCCCGCTCGGTGCTCGACGACGTGCCGAGGACCCTGCCGGCCCTGTCCCGGGCCGCCAAGCTGGCCAAGCGCGCCGCCCGGGTCGGCTTCGACTGGCCCGACGAGACCGGGGTGATCGCCAAGATTCGCGAGGAGCTGGCCGAGGTGGAGGCCGCCCTGGCCGCCGGGGACCGGGATCACGCCGCCGAGGAGGTGGGCGACCTGCTGTTCGCGGTGACCAACCTGGCGCGCCGGCTCAAGGCCGACCCCGAACGGTGCCTGCGCGGCACCAACGCCAAGTTCGAGCGCCGCTTCCGCCGGGTGGAGGCGGCCCTGGCCGAGGCGGGGCGGGATCTCGCCGACGCCAGCCTGGACGAGATGGAAGATCACTGGCAGGCCGCCAAGCACGAGGAGTCGGCCACTGCGCATTCCGAGGAGGGAGCCAAATGAGTCACGACCTGCATGAATCCCTGCGCGATAACGTCCGCATCCTGGGCGACAGCCTGGGGCGCACCATCGCCGATGACCTGGGGGAAGCCTTCGTGGATCGCATCGAGGCGATCCGCGCCTTCGCCAAGCGCGGCCGCTCCGGGGATGCCCAGGGGCGTCGCGAGCTGATCGAATACCTGCGCCGGCTGCCGGACCGCGACCTGCTGCCGGTGACCCGGGCCTTCAACCAGTTCCTCAACCTGGCCAATATCGCCGAGCAGCACTACCGGGCGCGCTTCCGCCGGGTGGAGGACTACAAGCCCGGCAGCCAGCCGGTGCTCGGCGAGCTGCTGGCCCGGGCCCGGGCCTCCGGCTACTCCGC
The DNA here is from genome assembly GCF_023708045.1 of Halomonas sp. NCCP-2165. Lineage (NCBI taxonomy): Bacteria > Pseudomonadati > Pseudomonadota > Gammaproteobacteria > Oceanospirillales > Halomonadaceae > Halomonas > Halomonas sp. NCCP-2165. The sequence goes on along the minus strand of NZ_BRCY01000009.1, from coordinate 2,689 downwards.
CCAGACCCTGGTGGAGACCCTGGCCGGCATGCGCGTGGAGCTGGTGCTGACCGCCCACCCCACCGAGGTCATCCGGCGTACCCTGATCCAGAAGTACGACGCCATCGACGACTGCCTGACCACCATCGAGGCCTCCGGCGAGTACCCGGAGCGGGCCAGCCGCGCCCAGGGCCGCCTGGAGGAGCTGATCAGCCAGGCCTGGCACACCGACGAGATTCGCCACGAGCGGCCCTCGCCGGTGGACGAGGCCAAGTGGGGCTTCGCGGTGATCGAGAACTCCCTGTGGCAGGCGGTGCCCGATTTCCACCGCGACCTGGACAACCTGCTGCTGGAGGAGGCCGGCGAGCGCCTGCCCCTGGACGCCGCGCCGCTGCGCTTCGCCTCCTGGATGGGCGGCGACCGGGACGGCAACCCCAATGTCACCGCCAAGGTCACCCGGGAGGTGCTGCTGCTGGGCCGCTGGATGGCCGCGGACCTCTACCTGCGCGACCTGGAGCAGCTCAAGGCGGAGCTCTCCATGTGGAAGGCCAACAGCGCGCTGAAGGCCGAGGTGGGGGACGTGGCCGAGCCCTATCGGGCGCTGCTCAAGCGCCTGGCCGCCCGGGTCGAGGCGACCCGGGACTGGGCCAAGGCGTGCCTGGACGGGCGCCCCTACGAGGGTGGCCCGATCATCGAGAACCGCGACCAGCTCTATGCGCCCCTGCTCACCTGCTACCGCTCCCTGTGCGACGTGGGCCTGGACACCATCGCCAACGGCGTGCTGCTCGATACCCTGCGCCGGGTGGCGGTATTCGGCGTCACCCTGACCAAGCTGGATATTCGCCAAGACGCCGCCCGTCACGCCCAGGTCTTCGAGGAGCTCAGCGACTACCTGGGGCTCGGCAACTACCGGGAGTGGGACGAGGCCCGGCGCCAGGCCTTCCTGCTCGAGGAGCTCGCCTCCAACCGGCCGCTGATCCCGCGCCGCTGGGAGTGCTCCACCGAGACCCATGAGGTACTCGATACCTTCCGGGTCATCGCCCGGGAGCAGCGCGAGGCGCTGGGTACCTACATCATCTCCATGGCCGGCCAGCCCTCGGACGTGCTGGCGGTGGCGCTGCTGATGAAGGAGGTGGGCGGCGACGTGCGCCTGCCCATCGCCCCGCTGTTCGAGACCCTGGCCGACCTGGACCGGGCCGGCCAGGTGATCGACCAGCTGCTGGCGCTGCCCGGCTACCGGGCCCTGGCCGGCGACAGCCAGGAGGTGATGATCGGCTACTCCGACTCCGCCAAGGACGCCGGCCAGTTGGCCGCCGCCTGGGCCCAGTACCGGGCCCAGGAGACCCTGGTGGCGGTCTGCGAGCGCCACGGCGTCGACCTGACCCTGTTCCACGGTCGCGGCGGCACCGTGGGCCGCGGTGGCGGCCCGGCCCACGCCGCCATCCTCTCCCAGCCGCCGGGCTCGGTAAACGGCAGCCTGAGGGTCACCGAGCAGGGTGAGATGATCCGCTTCAAGTTCGGCCAGCCGGATATCGCCCTGCGCTCCATGGAGATCTACGCCTGTGCCGTGCTGGAGGCCTCGCTGCTGCCGCCCCCGGCGCCCAAGCCCGAGTGGCGGGAGGAGATGGATCGCCTGGCGGGCATCGCCCACCGCGGCTATGTGGGGGTGGTGCGGGAGAACCCGGACTTCGTGCCCTACTTCCGGGCGGTGACCCCGGAGGGCTCCCTGGGCCGCCTGCCGCTGGGCTCGCGGCCCACCAAGCGGCGCCAGGACGGCGGCGTGGAGACCCTGAGGGCGATCCCTTGGATCTTCGCCTGGACCCAGACCCGCTTGATGCTGCCCGCCTGGCTGGGCAGCGGCGAGGCCTTCGCCACCCGGCTGGCGGAGGAGGGCGGCCTGGAGCGGCTGCGCGAGATGCGCGCCCACTGGCCCTTCTTCGGCACCTACCTGGACATGCTGGAGATGCTGCTGGCCAAGGCCGACGTGGAGATCGCCGCCTATTACGAGCATCGCCTGGTGGACGAGCCGCCGCTGCTGGAGCTGGGGGGGGCCCTGCGCCAGCGCTTCGGCCGCTTGCATCAGGGATTGCTGGAGATCCTCGATCAACAGGAGCTGCTCGAGGGCACGCCGCTGATTCGTCAGGCCATCGAGGTGCGTAACCCCTATATCGACCCCCTGCATGGCCTCCAGGCGGAACTCCTGCAGCGTAACCGGGACGCCGACGGCGCCATCAGTCCCGAGCTCTCCCGGGCGTTGATGGTGACCATGGCGGGTATCTCGGCCGGGCTGCGCAATACCGGCTAGGTGTGTAAACCCACCAGGTTGTTCACGGAAAGACCTAGCCGGCTAACCGGAGGATGGTAATCCAGGCTGGCATGCGGTCGATGCCAGTTGTACTGGTGAAGCCAAACCAGCAGATACCGGCCCCGCTGCTCCGAGCTGTCATAGGATCGCGCATAGGCCCACTCGCGCAGGGCGGTTTGAATAAACCGCTCTGCCTTGCCGTTGGTGCGTGGGCGATAGGGGCGGGTACGCTTGTGCTTCAGCCCCAGTCGCCGGCATAGGCGGCGGAAGGCCCGGGATCGATAGCAGGCACCGTTGTCGGTTAGCACGCGTGTGAAGCGAACCCCCAGCCCCCGGTAGTACCGCACGGTCTCCAGCAGCGCATAACACGCACTCCACCCGGTCTCATCGGGGTAGCGAGTGCCA